>JAHEER010000054.1 GCA_024640625.1 Desulfobulbaceae bacterium | reverse complement strand
CCAAGTGACCACCCTGGTTCCTTATGAAGACTCGAAGATCCCAATTCACTATATCATGCAGCGGGAACTGGATAACTGGATGGTGTATGATATCAATATCGAGGGGGTGAGCCTGGTGCGTAACTATATGGAGCAGTTCAGGACCATCTTACAAAAAGAGCAGTATGACGGCTTGATTAAGATTATCGAAGAGAAAAACAACTCTTTTGCCCAGGGAAAGAGCGCAGGTTGAACCGTCGGGCGCAGCCTTCTCCTGTGGTTACCACACCATACTGGATGTATCCGAGTCCTGAAGGCCGGGCGCTCATTGGGCCTGTGCTCGAGCCCATCAACAAGGTCAGGCAGCAGCCCTTCAGCTGCTTACTTGTTTTCTGACCAGACCTTTGCTGAGGCAGTGGTATTGCTCTGCGCCAATGTCGCAGATCTTGCAACATTCAGGGTGTGCCCAAATTTCTGGCAACGTTTCTGACAAAGGTGGTAGAGCGAGTATCAGGTCTTGCCAGCCGAACAATTTTTTTCTAGCTTTTTCCAGTTATATTAATTATTGTTGATCGTTTAGCCGCTTGTCTTTGGGAGTTTCTCTGGGTGACGGGAATCGTAGCTTGAAGATTTTATTTTCTGATCTCCAACAGTCGGAAACGACGTATCCGCTGCTCGATGATGGCTGGTTCCCGAGTGAGGAAATCACCGTGGTTGAGGGCCCATCCGGGAAGACAATTGCGGCTCTCACCGGCAGCAGTGAAGCTGTGATCAAAGGAGAACTGAGATGTATGATTCTCTCTTCCTGCGATCGCTGCTGCACGGAGGTTAAACTCAAACTTGCTGCAGATTTTGTCTATGTCTGCATGGTCGGCAGCGAGGAATATGGGCCAGGGCGCCAGGAAACTGAGTGCCGGGAAGAAGATTACAATAGACTGTACCTGAAGGAACCGGTCATTGATCTGGGTCCGCTGTACCGCGAACAGGTGTTTCTAAGTATCCCCCCGCAAATTATTTGTGATGAGTCGTGTCGGGGGCTGTGTCAGGGTTGCGGAACGGATCTGAACAAGACCAGTTGTGAGTGCGAACAGGTTGAGAACGAATCACCGTTCGCGGTGCTGCGCCAGTTAAAAGATCGCTGAATCGGTTTTGTATAACGGAGGAAATCATGGCATTACCAAAAAGAAGACATTCACGCTCGCGAACTCGCAAGAGACGTTCTCATCACGCACTGAACCCACCTGCATTGTCCATCTGCCAGGATTGCGGTGAACCCAAAGAACCGCATAAACTCTGCGGCAGCTGCGGTAAATACAATAAATCATCCGTATACGTCATCGATTCCGAAGTATAGGGGCTCACCGTGCAGATCGCCCTGGATGCTATGGGTGGCGACCTTGGCCCACAGGAACTGATTAGCGGCGCACTATTGGCTGTTGAACGGCATGACCTGAGAATTACTCTGGTCGGAAATGAGCAGGTAGTGCAGGACCATCTACAGTCCACTTCGGCCAGCAAGACGCTGCTCGATCGAATGGACATCGTTCACGCCCCCACCGTGGTTGAAATGGACGAGAATCCTGTGGACGCGATTCGCAGGAAAAAGGATTCCTCAATCATGGTCGCCTTTGATCTGGTTAAATCCGGCCAAGCAACCGCCGCAGTAAGCGCGGGCAATTCGGGAGCGACCCTGGCTGCCGGGGTAAGAAAGCTGGGCCGTCTGAAAAACGTGGCCCGGCCCGGCCTGGCGTCGGCTTTTCCCACGCTGAAGGGGCCAGTGGTGATTATGGATATTGGCGCCAATGTCGAGTGTCGGCCCGTGCATCTCTACCAGTTCGGTGTCATGGCCACGGCCTTTTCCAATCTCTACAATGTCGACAAACCCAGGGTCGGTCTGTTGACCATTGGCGAGGAATCGGGTAAGGGCAACGCCCTCATCAAGGAAGCCTACAATCTGCTGGACCGAAGCAGCCTTAATTTTATTGGCAATGTGGAGGGAAGGGACGTATTTCAGGGTGATGTCGACGTGGTCGTCTGTGACGGATTTGTCGGTAATATAGTCTTGAAAATTAGCGAGGGCCTGGCTGAGGCGACCATGAAAATGCTGCGCGAAGAAATCTTGAAATCGACGCTGGCCAAAGTCGGTTATTTCCTCGCCCGTCCGGCCTTTAATAAATTCAAGAGACGCGTCGACTATGCCGAATATGGGGGTGCCCCGTTGCTTGGCATAAAAGGTATCGGCATTGTCTGCCACGGCAAGTCCAGTGCCTTGGCAATAAAAAATGCAATAATCGGTGCCGCTGAAATGGATCGCTTGAAGCTCAACGATCTCATCGCCGGTGATCTCGCCAAAGGCGTTGACACCGGTACTGCAGGTATATAATGGGAACAATCATTCTTGGCACAGGCTCGTGTCTGCCCAGTCGGGTGATGTCCAACGTCGAGCTTGAGTCCATCGTCGACACCAGTGATGAATGGATTAGAACCAGAACCGGAATAGAAAACCGGCGCATTGGCGGAACCGGCGAAAAGACCTACCAATTAGCTGCGTCGGCTGCCCGCAATGCACTTGAGATGGCACAGGTGGACGCTGAAGAAATCAAGCTTCTGGTGGTTGGTACGGTGAGCTCCCACATGCTCATGCCTTCCTGCGCCTGTTATGTGCAAAATGAAATTGGCGCCGCAAGCGCCTTTGCCTATGATCTCAATGCCGCCTGCTGCGGTTTTCTCTATGGACTCGATGCGGGTGACCGTTATGTGCGCACGGACACACAGTCCAAGGTTCTCATCATCGGGGCGGAAACCCTCTCCTCCCGGGTTAACTGGCAGGATAGAAACACCTGTATCCTGTTCGGTGACGGGGCGGGTGCGGCTGTACTCGGCCACAGCGATGACTCAGAGAGAAAAATAATAGGCACCAACCATCGCTCCGACGGCGGCCTCTGGGATCTGCTTTACATGCACAATGCTCCAAGCCAGAATCCGGACCTGCTGGTTGAAGACAATCCCGGAGCCCATATTATCATGGAGGGCAGAGAAATTTTCAAGCATGCGGTGAAGGCAATGGAGGAAGCAATTTTCGGCCTGTTTAAAAAAACGGGACTGAGTATCGATGATGTCGATGTGATGATTCCCCATCAGGCCAATTTCCGAATTTTGAATAAGTTACTGGAGCGGCTGGAGATACCCCGGGAAAAAGTTGTGCTCAACGTTATGCACTACGGCAATACCTCGGCCGCCTCGATCCCGATTGCACTGGATGAAGCCAACCGGGCAGGAAGGATAGAACCGGGCAGCACGGTTCTGTTCTGTTCGTTCGGAGGTGGATTAACATGGGGAGCAACCCTTCTTAGCTGGTAAACAGGAGAACAGAGATGGATCGTTTTCTCACCGAAGAACAGCAGATGATCGTCGATATTGCCAGACAGATAACCGACGAACTGATTATTCCGCAGCGGGCCGAGCTTGATGAAAAGCATGAGTTTCCGCGCCAGATATTGAATGCCATGGCCCAGGCCGATCTTTTCGGCCTGCCGATTCCCGAAGCTTACGGCGGATTTGGGGGAAGTTGCCTGGACATCAGTCTGGCACTGGAGGAATTCGGCCGCGGCTGTATCGGTGTTGGAACCGCGTTTGCCGCCAGTGCACTCGGTGCTTATCCGATCATGATCGGCGGCTCGGAAGAAATGAAAGAGAAATATCTCCCCGATGTAGCCTCTGGAGAGAAATTTGCCGCCTTTGGTCTTACCGAGGCTAATGCCGGGTCCGATGCCTCGGGTATCCAGACCACTGCTGTGCTGGACGGCGAAGAGTGGGTGTTGAATGGCACCAAGCAGTGGATCACCAACGGAGGAGAAGCGCAGATATACACTGTGGTGGCGATGACCGACAAGAGTAGGGGGCCGCGCGGCGCCTCGATCTTCGTGGTTGAGGAAAACGATCCCGGATTCTCCTGCGGTCTCAAAGAAAAGAAGATGGGTATCCGTACTTCATCGACCACCGAGCTGATTTTCAAAGATTGCCGGATTCCTGCCGACCGAATTGTGGGTCGCAAGGGCACCGGGTTCATCACCGTTATGAAGACGCTGGACTCAAGTCGACCGGGTATCGCCGCATTAGGCGTCGGGCTGGCTCAGGGGGCTCTCGACATGGCCGTCACCTACGCCAAACAGAGGGAACAGTTCGGCAAGCCGATCATCAGCTTTCAGGCCGTCCAGCATATGCTGGCCGATATGGCAACCCAGCTCGAGGCCGCGCGGGCGCTCACTTATGCTGCCGCCAGGCACATCGATGCCCATCCCAAGGATATGTCCAAGGCCTCGTCCATGTGCAAGGTCTATGCTACCGATGTGGCAATGAAAGTGGCCACGGACGCGGTGCAGGTCATGGGCGGCTATGGTTATATGTGTGAGTATCCAGCCGAAAAGATGATGCGAGACGCCAAAATTCTGCAGATCTATGAAGGCACCAACCAGGTGCAGCGCAATGTCATCGGCCAGGAGCTGAACAAGGAATACAATCGCTAAGGGGTCGAAGTGATTTGACAGGCAGCCGCTCAAACTGCCTGCACTCCGATTTTCTTCAGCGCCACACAGGTTGCAGATGAAAATAATTGTATGCATCAAGCAGGTACCCGATGCCAAGGATGTCCGGCTCGATCCAGAGACCAATACCCTGGCCCGGGAAGGGGTTGAATCGATTATGAACCCCTATGATCAGCACGCCCTTGAAGCCGGGGTCGGCCTGAAGGAAACCGTCGGCGGCGAGGTGACGGTGATCAGCATGGGCCCTCCCCAGGCTGAAGAGGTGCTGCGCCAGGCCATCGCCTGCGGGGCTGATAACGGCGTACTGGTGTCGGATCGAAGCTTTGCCGGGGCTGATACCTGGGCGACCTCCTACACTCTGGCCAAAGCGATTACCGCGCTGGGCGATTACGACATGATCATCTGCGGCAAACAGGCAATTGACGGAGATACGGCTCAGGTGGGTCCGGGGCTGGCGATGCGACTTAACATCCCTTATGCGACTTGTATTCAGAAGATACGCACGGCTGAGAACTCGGCCATTGTCATGGAACGGATGATGGACGACGGCTATGATGTGCTCAAATCGGGATTTCCTCTGTTGATCAGCGTGGTCAAAGACATTAACCAGCCTCGGGTACCTTCATTGAAAGGCAAAATGAAGGCCAAGAAGGCAGAGATCAGGGTCCTCAGTGCAGACGATATAGGGGCCGACCCAGCCTGCATCGGACTTCCCGGTTCTCCGACCCAGGTTGTCAAGGTTTTTCCCCCGGAGCCGCGCGGGGAACAAGCCATGTTAACCGGCACTGTCGAGGAGCAGGTCGAGCAGTTGGTCGATAGACTCAAGCCCTATCTGGTTTAACAGGAAGCTACTATGCTGCGTATTGATGAAAAGCTCTGCATAGGTTGCGGCATTTGTGAAGAACAATGCCCATTCGGGGCCATCGAAGTAGTTGACGGTCTTGCCGTGGTTGGAGAAAGCTGCAATCTCTGCGGAGCTTGTGTTGAGGCCTGCGATGTTGAAGCCCTGGCGATCGACGACAGCGGTGCCAGAAAAATACAGGATGATCTCGAATCCTATAAGGGAATCTGGGTTTTCTGCGAGTTTGTCAGAGGGCAGCTGGCGCCGGTTGCCACAGAGCTGCTCGGTATCGGCCGGACTTTGGCGGACGACAGAAATGCCCTGCTCAGTGCGGTGCTTATGGGCCATCAGACAGGCGAAAACGCAGAACGACTGATCGGTCACGGGGCTGACCTGGTCTACCGGGTGGATGATCCGGCCTTGGAGTTGTTTACCGACGATGTCTATGAGAAAATTCTCTCCGATTTGATCATCACTCATAAACCCGAGGTGGTTCTCGCCGGGGCGACGGCCATCGGCCGGTCCTTCATTCCGGGAGTGGCGACTACCGTGGATGCCGGCTTAACTGCAGATTGCACCCGGCTGGAGATCAGGCAGGAAGACGGCATATTGCTGCAGACCAGACCGGCCTTTGGTGGCAACATCATGGCCACCATCGTCTGTCAGGATACCCGACCACAGATGGCCACCGTACGCCCCAAGGTGATGAAAGAACTGCCATTTGATGCCGGGCGGAGCGGTGAAATCATCGATATCACCCCCTCTGCGGAGCAGCTCACCAGCCGCATTGAGGTGCTCGAGTCTGTCAGTGAACGGCAGAGCAAAGTAAATATCCAGGAGTCTGACATCCTGGTCTCCGGGGGCAGGGGACTTGAAAACGAAAAAGGTTTCGAACTGCTCGCCAAGCTCGCTGAAGCATTGGGGGCTAAGGTTTCGGCCTCTAGAGCGGTGGTCGATGCCGGTTGGATTCCTTATCCCCACCAGGTGGGCCAGACAGGAAAAACCGTAGCGCCGAAGCTCTATATCGCCTGTGGCATTTCCGGTGCAATCCAGCATGTGGCCGGCATGCAGTCTTCGGAGACCATTGTGGCCATTAACCGGGATGCTGATGCACCGATTTTCAATGTGGCCGATTTCGGTGTGGTGGGTGACCTCTATGAAGTCATACCCAAACTAATCGCTAAGATAGAGGAGAAACGCGGCCAATGACAGATCAAGGTAAAATCGCCGTCGTTACTGGTGGCAGCAGAGGAATAGGCCGGGCCATAAGCGTCCGATTGGGGAGCATGGGCTGCTTTGTCTGGGTCAATTACGTGAGTCGTGCTGAAGCTGCGCAAGAAACCGTCGATTTGATTAAAGAAGCTGGTGGTCAGGGGCAGGTCGTACAGTTCGACGTAGCCGATTTCGATCAGGTGCAGGTCGCCTTCAAGTCGATTGTTGCTGAGAGCGGCTCCATCGATATATTGATAAACAATGCCGGCATCACTAGGGACGGGCTGGTTGCCAGGATGAAGGAAAAAGACTGGGACGCCGTCGTCGATACCAACCTCAAAGGAGTTTTCAGTTGTGCCAAGGCGGCCGTGAGACCGATGATGAAGAACCGCTGGGGGCGTATCGTCAATATCAGCTCAATAGTCGGTTTTTCAGGCAACGGCGGTCAGGTAAATTACGCGGCTGCCAAGGCTGGAATGGTTGGGCTGAGCAAATCGCTGGCCCGGGAATTCGCCTCCAGAAAAATTACGGTCAATTGTGTTGCTCCTGGCTATATCGTCACCGAGATGACCGAGGAACTGGATGAGGCCGTCAAGGAGAGGATGCTCGCCGAAATACCCCTCGGAGCCTTAGGCGAGGCCGATGACGTGGCCGCCGCCGTTGCCTATCTGGTGAGTGATCACGCAGGCTATGTGACTGGTCAGACTATCCACGTCAATGGCGGGATGTACATGTAGGGTGGATGTAAGTCTTTGGTCAGCCCTATTGTGCTGCACCAAAGAAAGTCGCTACTCAGTGGCCCCATGGAGCGCTTTATGTAGAGCAATGTCAAGAGTGCATGGTGCACGGCTTGATTTTTCAAACCGGGCGGCAGTGCTTATAGTGACGGGCGAAAGCTCAAATCACTTCCATAGTCGCTAAATTGTAGTTGCAAATTTGACGCAATTATAAAAGATTGCATCATTTAACCTTTGAGAGAACGAATCTCATAAAAACCAGGCGCGGACAGCCGTGCTTTGTAAGAACCATCATCAAGGAGAAGAAAAATGGCTATAAATCAGGAAATGGTAGATATTATTGTTGAGCAGCTGAGCGTTGAAAAAGACAAGGTTGTATCAGAAGCTTCTTTTGTCGATGATCTGGGCGCCGATTCTCTCGATCTGGTCGAGCTGATCATGGCCATGGAAGAGAAGTTCGATATTGAAATCCCCGATGAAGACGCCGAAAAAATAGTTACCGTCCAAGACGCCGTCGATTACGTTGATAAAATCAAATAAGCGCCCTCGGCCGTGATCGTGAATTAGACTCATTCTCAAGGAAACATCAATGGCTAGCCGAAGAGTAGTAATAACCGGGACAGGGCTGGTGACTCCTCTTGGCACCGGAGTTGCCAAGACCTGGAGAAACATCTGTGAGGGGGCCAGCGGGGTGGACCGTATCACTCGCTATGATGCGACGGATGATCCTGTCCAGATAGCTGCTGAAGTAAAGGACTTTCAGGCTGAAGATCACTTCGACAAGAAAGCGGCGAAACAGCTCAAGCTTTTTGTCCAGTACGCCTTGGTTGCCACACGCATGGCTCTTGCAGAGAGCGGATTTGAAATAACCGATGAGAATTGCGGCAGGGTCGGGGTTATCACCGGCTGCGGAATGGGAGGATTGCCGACCATAACCGAGCAGCACGAAATCTTTTTAAATAAAGGTTATAAGCGTATTTCACCGTTTTTTATTCCCTCCGCCATCCCCAATATGCCTTCGGGGCAAATTTCCATGGATATTGGTAGCAAAGGTCCCAACCTGACCATGACCACCGCCTGCACCGCCGGCACCCATGCCGTGGGTGAAGCCTACCGGCATATCAAGTACGGCATGATTGATGTGATGATCAGCGGCGGAACCGAAGGCGTGATTTGTCCTCTTGGACTCGGCGGATTTGCCGCCATGAAGGCTCTTTCCAAAAGAAACGATAGCCCCGCCGAAGCATCGCGACCGTTCGACAAGGATAGGGACGGGTTCGTCATGTCGGAAGGAGCGGGCATCATGATTCTTGAAGAGTACGAACATGCCAGAGCAAGGGGTGCCCAGATAATAGCCGAGGTCGTGGGCTACGGCCTCAGCAGTGATGCCTATCATATCGCCGCGCCGCCGGAGGATGGGGAAGGGGCCATACGCGCCATGCAGTTTGCCCTGGAAGACGCCCGCCTCAGCCCGGAAGATATAGATTATATTAATGCCCACGGAACCTCGACACCGCTGAATGACCGCTGCGAAACCGGGGCCATCAAATCCGTGTTCGGTGAGCACGCCTACAAGCTGGCAATCAGTTCTACCAAATCGATGGTTGGCCACATGCTGGGCGCTGCCGGCGGCATCGAGGCGGTGTTTCTGGCGCTGAGTATAAAGGACCAGATCGCCCCGCCAACTATCAACCTGTACGAGCCGAGCCCCGAATGCGATCTTGATTACGTGGCCAATCAGGCCAGAAAATTGCCCATTACTTACGGGCTTTCAAATTCTTTTGGTTTCGGCGGCACCAATGGAGTGCTGATACTCAAGCGTTTCGGTGAGTAGGAGACATTGGCCACTATGAAGATAGCAATTGGCTCTGATCATGGCGGCTTTGAACTGAAGCAGCTGCTGGTAAAAAAACTTGCCGGCCTGGGTCATGAGGTCAACGACCTGGGTTGTGATTCGGCTGCGTCCGTCGACTATCCTGACTTTGCCGAGCAGGTGTGCGTTCAGGTGCTCGATGCGACAGTCGAGTGCGGCATTCTCGTATGCGGCACCGGGCTGGGCATGTCGATGGCGGCAAACAAGTATAGAGGCATACGCGCAGCCGTATGCCACAACGAATATACCGCCCGGATGAGCCGCGCCCACAATGATGCCAACATACTCTGCCTGGGAGACCGGGTATTGGGCAAAGGGTTGGCCGAGGGCATCGTCGAAGTCTGGCTCACCACCTCTTTTACGGGAGGGCGCCACCAGCAGCGAATAGACAAGTTCAGCGGGTGAGTTGGGATTTTACATAGCGTTCATGCAACCGGTATTGCCAAAGCGATACCGGTTTTTTTCTGCCCAAGCCGCTTACCCCTGGCGCCGACATTGATTGGTTGCTATGCTTGGATCACTGGATTCTATTTCCTGGAGGAGCTTATGAAATGCCCCTATTGCGATCATCTCGACAACAAGGTGATTGACAGCCGCCTCAATAAAGACTGCACTATCACCAGACGCCGCAGATCATGTTTGGCATGTGACCAGCGATTCACCACATACGAAAGGCTCGAAGTTATGATGCCGGTGCTGGTCAAGAAGGACGGTCGCCGGGAGCCCTGGGACCGCCAGAAGATGATCGTCGGCCTCGAAAAGGCCTGTGAGAAACGTCCCATCAGTCGGGATTCCATCGATCAGTTTGTCGACGAGATAGAGCACAAGCTGCAGGATCTCGGTTCCAAGGAAGTTGCCTCTTCGGTTATCGGGGAATGGGTAATGGAAGACCTCTCCCGTCTCGATGAGGTGGCCTATGTGCGCTTTGCTTCGGTATATCGTCAATTCAAAGATGTCAACGAGTTCATGGATGAACTCAAGGTCCTGCTCGAGTCTAGAGAAGAGCATTAGCGGGTGCCAACAAGTGGCTGGGAAATTTTCTGACTCCGACATTAAATTCATGCGACTTGCCCTTCGGGAAGCTCGTAGGGGGATTGGCCGCACCTCACCCAATCCTTGCGTAGGGGCGGTGATCGTCAAAGATGGTGATATCATCGCCCGGGGGTATCACAAAAAAGCCGGCGCTCCTCATGCTGAGGTAGAGGCTCTGAAGAAGGCAGGTGAAAGGGCCCGAGGTGCGACCATGTATGTCACACTGGAGCCCTGCAACCATCACGGCAGAACTCCGCCATGCAGTCGCGCTTTGGCTGCCAGCGGCATAACGAGTGTCTGCATCGGCATGTTCGATCCCAATCCGCTGGTAAGCGGCAGCGGGGCCGAATTTCTGCGCAGCCAGGGTATCGAAGTCCGGCACGGATTGCTGGAGGATCAATGCCGAACCTTGAACCGGTCGTTTCTGACCTATATAACCAAGGGACGGCCCTGGGTAGTGCTCAAAGCAGGCTTGACGCTGGACGGCAAGATAACCCTTAGAAAAGACAGAGCCGATGTGATTACCGGTCCTGAGTCGCTGAAATGGGTTCATCGACTCCGGGATCGATGCGATGGGATACTGGTGGGCAGTA
This sequence comes from Desulfobulbaceae bacterium, assembly GCA_024640625.1. Classification (GTDB taxonomy): domain Bacteria; phylum Desulfobacterota; class Desulfobulbia; order Desulfobulbales; family Desulfocapsaceae; genus JABDQA01. The sequence continues at coordinate 10,744 of JAHEER010000054.1, read as the reverse complement.
ATACCATCGCCATCGACGATCCGTCCCTGACTACCAGGATAGCGGGGCGTCGGGGACGGAATCCGATTAGAGTTGTGCTAGATACCAATCTCAAAATATCACCTCAGGCAAAAGTGGTACGACAAAACGATGATGGCCGAACCTGGGTCCTCTGCTCGCCCTCGGCTCCCTCAGACAAAATTCGTGCTTTACAGGAGAAGGGAGTTGAGGTGATTTCAACTCCGGTTGAGAAAACGGGCAGGTTGGATTTAGCCGAGGTCTTGAAACTACTTGCTTCCAGACAGATCACCTCAGTGCTCGTGGAGGGGGGCGCGACGGTGCACGGGGCTTTTCTAAACGCTCAATTGGTCGACCACCTGCAGTTTTTTTATGCGCCGTTGATCGCCGGTGACAGCGGCACCAGTGTGATCCAGGGATTTCAGGTTGAGGGCGGGCGGGAGCAGGCCGTGAGGCTGCACAACGTCACCCATCATCGGCTCGATGAGGATCTGATGATCGCGGGCGATGTGGACTTCCCAGTACACCGCGAATGATCGGCTGATTAGTTTAGATTGATCCTTTAATCCTATCCCAGGCTTTTGAGAAGGAGTCGAAGTCGTTAAATTCCACTTCCAGGGTTACCTTGTCGCTTTCGAAAGCGGGAGAGGGAAGTACCCTGCAATTCTTCGGTAGATTCTTTTCAGCCACCTTTTTGGAGAATTGTTCTTTGGCCCGGCTGAAGTCCGGGTGGCTGCGCTGATGCAGCTGCTGCATGAGACGGTGCGTGCGCTGCGGCACATTGTCTAGAGCTCCTCTGCAGAATTCTGGAAAGTGCTCAATCATAAAACGTTCAATGGTACATCCCTCGGCGGCAGTCACTATCCGGGCGAGTTCAAGAAATTGGCGCTGTTTATTATTATTGAGAGATAGTCTGGTAAACAGATCAAAGACAAATAGTCTTTCAGCCTGGGGGAGCTTAACAAGAAAGAATCCTGTTTGGGCGGATAGCTTGTCCTGGTGTATCGATTTTCGTATGGGTTCTTCCAGTTCCAAAAGAGTAATTAATCGTTGCTGCTGAAGCGTACTGGTGGTCGCGGTTGCTCTATTGAGCAGCTGAGCGTCGGGACGCTGACACCTCTGCTGACAGAGGGCTATAAACCGGGCGGCTTCGATGGGTGACAACGGGCCGCTTTGCAACTGGTCCTCTGCTACCAGTTGCAGCACATCATCTGCGTCTGCGTTCTCATCAACCAGCAAGCAGGCAATAGTCGGGCTAGGTTGTAACAGTTTGAGCGCATTGAGCCGACGGGCACCGCAAATAAGTTCATAACCTTCCTGACAAGGCCTGACAATTGGGGGCCGCAGCAACCCAAAATGGGTAATGGAGTTGGTGAGGCGCCTATCCGGTTTGGTGGAAATATCCTGGTGCAGACTCCAGGAGATGAGTGGATGTATCGAGTGGCTAGAGAGAAATACAGGGGTCAGCAGTGGCATGTCAGTGTTAAAAATACACCAGTCTTGGGGTGGAAATTCTTACTCGCCAAGCCGCCAGAAGAACAAAAAAAGCCTGCAGCAAGTGAATCGAGCGACTTACTGCAGGCTGTAACAGTGCCCGCGACCGGTAACTGTTGATCGAGAGAAGAGCTATTTGTTGATTTTCTCTCGCAGGATCCCGGATGGCTTGAAGGTGACGACTCTTCTTGCATCAAGGGTGAGTTCCTCACCGGTCTGAGGGTTTCTGCCCCGTCTGGCATTTTTGTCCTTGACGTTGAACTTGCCGAAGCCGCTGAGCAGCAAATCTGAGCCGCCAATGAGCGATTCTTTGGAAAGGCGCAGAAAAGCTTCCACTGATGCAGTTGCTTGGGCCTTGGTAAGCCCTTCATGATTTTTATACACCTGTTGAACCAGATCCGCTTTTGTAAGAGTCATGGTCTCCTCCCGGCCAAAGTCGATGTTAAGGTAAGGTTTATACTATTTTAAAAACAACACCGAAAAAGTCAATGGTATCGGTTAATTAAAATCTAAGCTGGTTAAGTGAGAAACTAAACATGACCGGCCATTTCAAAAATCGGCAGGTACATGGCTACTACCAATGTACCTATCATGCCGCCCAAAAAGACCATCATGAAAGGCTCGATCATGGCGGTCAGGTTGGCAACGGCCTGATCTACCTCTTCGTCATAAAAATCGGCAATCTTTTCGAGCATGGTATCCAATGCACCGACCGATTCACCAACGTTGATCATCTGCACCACCATATTGGGGAACACGCCGCTCTCCATGAGCGGCTCTGCCATTGGTCGGCCCTCTGCAATCGCATCTGCTACTCTGAATACGGCTACTTCAATGACCTTGTTGCCTGCCGTTTTGGCGACTACCTGCAGGGCTTCTAGGATCGGTACGCCGCTTTGCAGCATGGTGCTCAAAGTGCGCGTGAACTTGGCCACTGCCACTTTGCGAATAAGGATGCCTACTATCGGTAACCGAAGAAAAAACTGGTCAATTCTATAGCGCCCTTTTTCGGTCGAATAGACTTTTTTGAAAATATAGGCAAGTAAAATGAGAGGGAGGATAATCCACAGAAGATGTTCTTTAAAAGCGTTGCTCAAGGCAACAACCACTTGGGTTGGGACAGGAAGTGCCGCATCCATCTGGGAGAACATCTCCTCGAAGACAGGAATAACAAAAACCAGAATGACCACCAGGATAAGAATCGATATGGCAAGACAGATAGCCGGGTAGGTCATAGCCCCTTTGATCTTTTTTTTCAGGGCCATGGTTTTTTCCATGAACAGGGCAAGTCGGTTGAGGATCGTGTCCAGAATACCACCGGTCTCACCGGCTTCTATCATATTGGAATAGAGTGAGTCAAAGACCTTTGGATGCTTGCGCATCGAATCGGCAAAGGTGGTTCCGGCTTCCACATCCTCCTGGATCTCGGCAATAGTTCTCTTGAAAGTTGAATTCTCCTGCTGCTTGCTTAAAATCTCCAGACATTGTACCAGCGGGAGGCCGGCATCTATCATGGTAGCCAGCTGCCTGGTAAAGACTACAATGTCTTTGTCGGTTACCCGGGGTTGAAAAAAAGGTATATTTTCCAGAAGATCCTTGGGTTTCTCCTTGACCACCGGATCGGTGATTCGCATCCTCTTTACGTGGGCAAGCGCTGCTGCCTGGTCGGGAGCTTCAACTTCACCTTTGCGTTTTTCACCGTATTGGTTTCTACCTTTCCACACATAGACAGGCATAGCGATCTCCAGAAATGCAGGAATGTCTCAACGGATCGATGTTGAGCAATTTTGCCTTTTGGCTAATTTATCACAAATCCTATTATATTCCATGAGGTTGGATAATACAAGCGAGCTTAAGAAAGAATTTTATTTTCTTGTAATATGTTTTCTAAGTAATTGAAATAAAATGATTAAATATAAAAATCAGATTTACTTGAATTTTTCTTAAAATTATGGAAAAAGAGGCGGTAAAGAAAAAAAAACTTGATGCATTAAACTGAGATTGTTATTCTACCTTGTTATGCTATTGTTGGCAGAAATGATTCTCAAAGCCTGGTATCAACAGTCGGATGATAAATCACTACCTAAAGATTTGGAGGCCAAAATGGCAGAAGCAGCTGTGAAATTAAAAGGCTCATTCAAGCCTGTTGTCGATAAATGTGAAGGATGCGAACGCATCGTTGAGGAAGGCGGGGTCAAGTACTGCAAAACCTATGCGAACCCCGAGGCTAAATGGCGGTTGGGTATCTGCAACTTCGCGACCCATCAGAAACCAGAAATCAAAGTTGCCACGGTGCGCATCAACCCGCTCAAGGCATCCAAACGGGCCTCTAAGAGAAAAAGCTAAAAATCTCTCCCATATCCACATCGACCCCGGCAGTCTACCCAGCCTTGCCGGGGTTTGTCATCCCTGGGACTCAGGAACGTCCCACCCCTGTATAAGTGAATCCTTTCTTCTTGATGAGCTCCGGCTGGTAGACATTTCTCAGATCGATAAAGATTTTCTGCTTCATCAGTGAACCTAGCCGCTCCAGATCGAGGGCCCGATACTGGTTCCATTCGGTCATCACAATTACTGCATCTGCACCCGTACAGGCTTCATAGGAATTCTCAGTATACACAATTGAGTCAGGCAGCAGGCGGCGGGCCTCTTCCACTCCCTGGGGATCATGGGCCCGGATGACGGCTCCTTTTTCGAGCAGGGCCGGTATGATAGTAATTGACGGACTGTCTCTCATATCATCGGTCTCCGGCTTGAAGGTAAGGCCCAGCACGGCGATCGTCTTACCGGCTTCGGAGCCGCCCAGCATATCCCGAATCTTTTTAACCATTTTTGCCTTCTGGGCTCCATTTGCTTCGATGGCCGCCTCGACAACGCGCAGGCTTTCTCCATTTTCCTGGGCAATTCTCATCAATGCCATGGTATCCTTGGGGAAACAGGAACCACCATACCCGGGACCGGGGTGGAGAAATTTGGCACCGATTCTGCCGTCCATGCCTATTCCCTTAGCGAGCGCCACCACATCGGCTCCTATTGCATCGCAGAGCAGGGCCATTTCGTTTATGAAACTGATTTTGGTGGCTAAAAAGGCATTGGCCGCATATTTGGTCAGTTCGGCGGTCTCTATGGTGGTTTTGACAATGGGGGTTTCCTGCAGATAAAGCGGCTGGTAGACGGTGCGCAAAAGTGACTCCGCCCTATCCGATTCGACCCCGATGACCACCCGGTCGGGTCTCATAAAATCAGCGATCGCAGCACCCTCCCTTAGAAATTCAGGATTTGAGGCAACGTCAAAATCGGCTTCTGGATTCACTTCCTTGATAATTCGTGCAACCTGCCTGGCCGTCCCCACCGGAACCGTGCTTTTGTCGACAATTACCGTGTAATCTTTGAGAAACGGGGCGATTTCTTTGGAAGCATCGTAAATATAAGTCAGGTCGGCGTAGCCGTCCCCCCGCCTGCTGCTGGGAGTGCCCACGGCAATGAACACGGCCTCGGCTCCAGCGACTGCTTCCCCCAGATTGGTGGTAAAACCAAGACGCCCCTCCCTGGTATTCTTGGCCACGAGTTCTTCGAGACCTGGCTCATAAATTGGAATTTCACCTCTCAACAGCCGCTCGATCTTACCGCTGAGTTTATCCACACAGGTGACATGATGTCCAAATTCTGCAAAACAGGTACCGGTAACCAGGCCAACGTAGCCGGTACCAATCATCGTGATCTTCATGGTCAGTCCTTAGGAATGTACTTTTTTATGATAGCGGCGGACGCGCGCCAAATATCGCTGTCCCGATCCTGATCAGGGTAGCCCCCTCTTCGATGGCCACATGATAATCATGGGACATTCCCATGGAAAGCTCGACTCTTGAAAGATTACCGAGTAATCCCTTGGTGTTCAATTGTTCTGCAAGAGCTCGCAAGGTGCGGAAATAGGGTCTGGTCAATTCCGGGTCGGGGGTGAAGGGCGGCATGGTCATCAAGCCACGCAGTCTCAGTCTGGGGTAATCCTGCATGAAAGTTGCCAGCGACTCAACATCCCGGGGGAGAATCCCCGACTTCTGGGATTCCCCGCCAAGGTTAACCTGAACCAGGACGTCCAGGTGCCGGTTAGCGTTCTCCAGATGTTTGTGGAGGGAACGAACAATTTTAGGCCGGTCGATGGTTTCGATCATGTCGCAGGTATCAGCCGCGGTTTTTGCCTTGTTGGACTGCAGGTGACCGATGAAATGGAGCTTGACCCGGTCAGCCAGGGCTTGTTTTTTTTGCGCAGCTTCCTGGATGTAATTTTCTCCGAAAACTGCCTGGCCCGCTTCCAGCGCCTCCTCCATCGCCGTTACTGCGAAGCGCTTGGAAACTGCGACCAATTGAATCTCGTCGGGGGACCGATTGCTCCTCAGCGCAATGTCGTTGATCGACTGTCTGAGCTTTTCTAGATTTTCTGCAATTATCGACATAGTCAGGTCTCAGCGGTGAAACTCATAATTAAACAGTAATTGGCAGTTCTCGGTGGTTCGTCGGGCGAGGTCGGCGATATCCGTTTCTCTGAGCTCTGCTATGCGGGCCGCGGTATACAGGGTATAGAGCGGTTGGTTTCTTTGGCCGCGATAAGGAACAGGTGAAAGAAACGGTCCGTCGGTTTCGACCAACAGGCGTTCAATGGGTACCGCGGCGGCCACTTCCCGCATCTCATCCGCATTTTTATAGGTAACGATACCCGGGATCGAAATATGAAAATTATGATCAATGGCCCTGCGGGCAAAATCCAGATCACCGGAAAAACAATGCATAATGCCCCCCCCCTCAAAGGGACCTTCTTCGCTGATTATGCGAAGGCAGTCATCGTGGGCCTCGCGATCGTGGATAATAACGGGTATTCCGAGTTCTTTTGCAATCTGCAGCTGCCTTCTGAAGGCCTGGCGCTGGACTTCCGGGTGGGCATATTTTTTCACGTAGTCGAGGCCAATTTCACCCCATCCCACCACCTCCTCAGCATTGTCTTCGACCACGGCAATCAGTTCAGCAAGAGCTGCAGGATTGGCCTTTTCGGCATCGTGCGGATGAAATCCAACGGTGGCTCTAACCGATTTGTGGCGCCTGGCAATCAGCACAGCCGCTAGAGAACTTTCCAGGTCGATGCCGATGGTGACAACGCCTTTCACGCCATGCTGGGCGGCGCTGTCGAGAACCTGGTGCAAATCTTGCCGGTACTCATCCATGTCGAGATGACAGTGGCTGTCGATCAGAAAGATTTCATCCGGCAATGATGGGAGAGGTGGTTTTTTACTGCTCATGGTCGCGCTCCTTCGGCAGGTTTCTTAGCAGATTGGCCGGGTCTTGGCAACGGCTATTTAGTGTTCATCTGAAAACGGTTCTTTTCCCTTAACATATCGCTGCTCTTGGAATAGTATCCTCGTTCGCACCCATGTGGATCAGGCATGCATCTCACGGTTCAGGAAAAATTCCGGCGCCCACGGATCAGGTTGATTGGCTACAGGTAGGTGTTAAGCGGCAAAAACCAACGACTGTACCTCGATATAATTCACACCACTTTGAGACGTTCTTTGAGAGGTCGATGAGCACTTTATGCCTCTGATTTTTATTAAAAAATAGAAAAAACTCCTTCAACTCAAAAAAAATCTATCGTATAGTACTATAATACGGTAGTTCGCAGCACCGCGTAATTTTTAAAAAAAAGAATGATTTCATGATATTAAAGGCAAGAGTGCGTCTAGATGACGGGCTTGTTTTTTAGCCATTACCAACCAGTTCGGTGATTACTGTTTTCTATAAATATCAATAGATTAAAAGAGTGATTAATACGTAGCAGGGCCACCAAAATTCAACATGGGGATACGGGTATGAATTACGGAATTGTCAGTCAGGAACAGATAGAGAAGATCGATTCGATTCTCACTGACAAATTGATTAAGCTGGGTGTCGATTGTGTCATTGTCATTGATATGGCAGGGAATATCATCACCGCAAAAGACAACAGCGAAAGCAAGTATGATGTCTATTCGTTCGCGGCCCTGGCAGCGGGAAATTTTGCCACCGTGGACGCGATGGCCAAACTGGTGGGCGAGGAAGAGTTTTCCCTGCTTTTTCATAAAGGCCAGGAATCGAGCATCCACTTTAGTAAGATAGATGAAGAACTGCTCCTGATATCGATGTTCGGCCAGGAAATATCTCTCGGATTTTTACGCTTGAACGTGGTGGACGCCATTGAGCAGATAAAACGACTTTGGAACAAATCCTGACCGGTTGGCCACATGGGACCTTTAAGGAAAGAGCTGAGTGTCGACCGATAAATTGGGGGTGTCAGGTTGAGTTTTATCAACTTAAAAGAAAAAGTCGTTCAGGTTAAGATCGTCTACTATGGGCCAGGACGCTGCGGCAAAACCACAAACCTTGAATATATAAACAGAACCTTCAGAAATCAGATCGTTTCCGAAATGGTCAGTCTCAAGACCCATGGTGATCGAACCCTGTTTTTTGATTTTCTGCCTTTTAACATGGGAAAAATAAAAGGCTACGATATCAAGATTCAACTCTATACCGTTCCGGGTCAGGTGAAATACAACGCCACCAGGAAACTTGTCTTAAGAGGTGTTGACGGCATCGTCTTTGTGGCGGACGCGATGGCCAAGCAGCGCGAAAAGAATATCCGGTCGCTGAACCAGTTGCACGAAAACCTGCTCTCCTACAAAGAGAGCATTTTCAAGATTCCGCTGGTCATGCAATATAATAAAATAGACCTAAAGGAGCACGGCATACCGATTTTACCGACTGAGGTACTGCAAAAAGATCTGAACAGCAGACTGCAGGTTCCCCACTTTGAAGCAAGTGCGGTTACTGGCTATAATGTTGCGGCGACATTGAAAAAAATCATCGCCTCGACAATTATATCCATTCAGAAAAAACTATTCTAGAGAGAAGGCACGGTGGAACAATACAAAGGCAATCAATACGACGATGATCTTACTGTCGGACTGGATGAAATTGCCGACGAGTCTTTTGATACCGGGTATGTCGATCTTTTTGAATATACGGGTGAAGAGGAGACTCCGATAGCACGCCTCAAAACCCTGATGCTCTCCATAGAATGGGAAATTACCGACCAGGTTCTCATTGATTTCTATGACGAACTGCAGGAGGCCGATCAGATATGGGCCGACGATCCTGTCAAATTGGTCTATATCCAGGCCCTCCAGAAAATCACCAAGTACATTTTCCAGAAGAAAGCTGACGCCCATCACAATGCCATGAAGGTGTTGCTCGCTTTTTTTTATGATTTGGAAAAGATTGTCTTGGACGAGGAAATTTCCGAAGAGGAGAAAAAAGAGATTCTGCGGGCTGACGTCAAGAAATTTGAGCGACTTAAACAGCAGATTGGTTTCGGGCCTGGCCCGGTAGCCGAAACAGAGGACAGAGACGCAGAAGAAATCACTGTATTGGAACGACCGGCTGAATCTCTTGAATCTGGCCAGACCAATCCCGACCTTTACAATCTTAAAGCCTTTATACTGACCATCGATTGGGAGATCACCGATAATGAATTAGCGGAAATAAGCCGTGAAGTAAAGCGGCTCCAAGGCCAATGGGCCGACAGTAAACCCCACAAGCTGCTGCTCCAGGGAATCGATGCGGTCGGCGGTTACATCAAACTGATGAAAAGCGCCTCCCATGCTGATGCGTTCAAGCTGTTGAATTCTTTCTATCTGGCGCTTGAAAAGGTCGTAGACGGCTCCCTGGAAAAGCAGCAGATCAAGGATCTCCTGCTTGGTGAAGCGGACAAATTCAACCGTTTCAAGGAAGAGGTCGGTGACTCGATCACCCCCGAAGCGATTGCAAGACATCGACAGGAGCGTAAGGCCGCTGAGGTTGAAGCGGCAGAGATATCTCCCCTAAGGCCGGCAGACGAAGATAGTCAGACGGAACTCTCGTTTGCTGACACCAGCGAGTTTGAACAGACATCATCTTCTGAGGATATTGGGGTTGATGAAAGTTTTTCTGAAGAGACACTGGAAAAGGTGGCCAGCTTTTTCGAAGATATGGAAAGCGATGAGCAGGCTGCCTTTACTGGTCTTAGCGCCGAGGAGGCTTTGCGCGGGGTTGATGTCGAAACAGAGGCAGACGACGATTCAGACGAGGAAGCGTTGCCGACAATGGGCGACGGTATGCTTGCACCGGCCCTCGCGGATATGGATGACGATGATTTTTCTCCTGGAGAAATACCAGCAGATTTTCCGGCTGCCGAGGTTCCGGGCGTCGATGTCGAGACAGAAGCAGATGATGACTCGGACGAGGCCCCGCTGCCGCTGGATGGCGATGAGATCGCACCTGCTCTTTTCACCAGCGATGCAAGCCCGGCAGGTCTGACCGGTGTAGCCGAGGAGCAGACCGACAATGAGATCAGCAAACGTCTCGATGATTTTTTTGGTGATGAGAGTCTTGATTTTGCAGAAGACGAAGGTGCAGGCGAACCACCTTCAGCACCAGTCGACCAGCCTATCCCCCCGGCCTTGAGTGAGATAAAAGCTTCTGCTGGCGAGGAACCGGATGACGAGGCCATCGTCGACATGGAAGACAGGCTTGCCAATTTTCTCAGCGAAGATGTCGAACAGGCTGTCAGTGATGAGAGATTTTCTGCCCTGAAGACGGTTGTCGACTCGTTGGCAGAGGAGATTACCGGTGAGAAGATCGCCGAGATAGAGGCTGAGCTCCAAGAAATCGAAGCAGCTCTTGCTGATAAGCCCATTGAAAAGACATTGACCCACCTGATAGGTGCAGTGGTGGGGAGCATTGGAAAAAGAAGTGAATATTTTGATGATGAAGCGGTAGGACTCCTGCACTCGGTATTCACCAATCTCGAGAAAATAAGAAGCGCCGAGGTTGATCAAAACCAGGCTCTTATTGTACTTTCCAACGAGACGGCAAACATTTTAAAGTGGCAGCAGCGCATGCTCACCAGTTGATCACTTTGGCACTGAACATGGCTTTTCCTGAGGCCGCATGCGAGCGCATGCGGCCTTTTTTCGTGGTCGATTGTTCTTCGATAGAAGGTAAAAAGCGTTTTTTAAAGCGAGGCGAGAGCAGGGAACCAGCGAGCAGCATGGTAGATCTGTGAGCGGGAGCCACAGTCAATTAACGTGCATAAGGGGATGGATTGGTAGTTGGTCGCACTGTCTACCCGTGAGCGGTGAGGGCCAGCATGGTCAAAATCAAGTAGCAGCCGAGCCAACAGCAGAGGAAG
>JAHEER010000053.1 GCA_024640625.1 Desulfobulbaceae bacterium | reverse complement strand
AGCCCAGCCGCAGCATCGGCAAGCGCGACAGGTTGGCGCTGATTACCTCGCACTGATCTGACTGGATCGCCTGGAAGAAACTTTCCACACCGTCGAAATCGACATTCCGGTACTCCAGATTGTGACTGGCAAAGAAATTTTCGAGCTCTGCCTGGACTGGCACTCGCGGATCGATGCAGATGGAGCTGTCGCCCAACTCCAGTGCACTGGCAACCCCGGCCTTTACGGGCACCATGAATCCGAGACCATCAAAAAAGCTGACCCCGCAGAAATTGATGCCCACGGAAGTGTCATAACTCAGGTTCCACTCCTTATTCATCGACAACAGATCCACTTCGCCGGACAGCAGGGCCGTAATCGAGTCGTTGTCATTGAGCGGTACAAACCTTACCTTGCCGCTGTCGCCCAGGGTGGCCGCGGCAACAGCCCGGCAGATATCGACATTGAGGCCGTGCCAGGTTCCCTCGGGGTCGGCTTTGGAGAAACCGGGAAGATCCGACGACACACCGCAAAGAAGTTCATCACGGAGCCGCACCTGATCCAGCGTGAATGCCGAGGCCGCAGCCGCTGCCAGCAGCGGCATGAGAAATGCCGCAATGATCAGCCGTCCCATATGGCCGAGGTGTCCCATCCACGTCATCTGTCCGTTTCTCCTGTCGGTGACTCGTTATTATCAAGGAATTACCTTAACAGTAAGGAAGTCGGCTGTCCAGCAGCGGGCATCATTTTCTCACCGCGATTGTGCCTGGTCGCTCGCCCTCTATCCCCATGATGATTATACTGAGACTCCAGCAGGGTGAGGGTTCCGCGGAAAGCCGATCAGGGCTGCTGCGGGAGAAGTCGGTACCCGTCATTGCGTCGTTTAGGCATCCACTCACAACACGTTTCCCATGAATGCGAATCCGCGACTAGTGGCAGTAGTGACCCTCTGCGAACTGGCCAAGACCCGGCAACCAGTCTCCGCGGTCTTTGACCGGGTCGAGCAGCAGGCTGGGCTAGGGCGCCAAGACAGGCAGCTGGCAATGAAAATAGTGTACGGGGTACTCAGGAACCGTGACTATCTGGATCGCTTGCTCGGGCTGCTCTGCCGGCAACCGCTGGTAAAACTGAAGCCATTCGTCCACCAGGCTCTGCGCAGCGGCCTGTTCCAGATTTTTTTCCTCGATAGGATTCCCCCATCAGCTGCCGTGAATGAAACGGTCAAGGCGGTAAAAGCCAGACGCTATCCTCCCCGACTGCAGGGTTTCGTCAATGGCGTATTGAGGGAATCAATCCGCCGTAAGCAACAGTTGCCGGTCCCGGAAGACCCGGACGATGAGGGGCGGCCGCTGCTGAATCATCCTGTCTGGCTCACCCACCGCTGGCAAAAAAAGTACGGCAGAGATGAAATGATAAGAATCTGCCGCCACAACAACCGCGAACCTCTTTTATGTCTCAGGGTGGATTCGGAGAGTGAACGGGATCAGGTGCGAACATCGCTGCGGCGTCAAGGAATTGACGCGGTCTACGGCAGTTATGCACCGGAGTCACTGATACTGCCAGACTATCGCGGGAAGACAGATGACATCGAGGGTATCGATCAGGGCATTGTGCAGGTGCAGGACCAGGCAGCACAACTTGCCTCGCTGCTGCTGGCCCCTTTTTCTCCGGGACTCTCCTGCCTGGACGGCTGCGCCGGGCTGGGCGGTAAAACCACCCATCTGCTCTCGCTTACGGGCGGTGCCACCTGCAGTATCACTGCAGTGGAGCCGGATGGTCGCCGCTATCGGCTGTTGCAGCAGAACCTCCAGCGTCGACACCAGCATGGTGCGGTTAAACTGCACAACCGGAGTCTGCAGGAGTTTGCCAAAGCCCGATCCGCGGCGTTTGATCGTATTATCATCGATGCCCCCTGTTCAGGAACCGGGGTCATCGGCAGACATCCCGATATCCGCTGGAACAGGCGCGAGGAAGAGTTGGAAGGCTACGCTGCCAGACAATTGGAACTGCTCAACCTTGCCGCTGCTTTGCTCGTTCCAGGCGGCATCCTGGTATATGCCACCTGCTCCATCGAAGCCGAGGAAAACGAACGACTGGTCGAGCAGTTTTTGACCAAAAATAATGATTTGTACCGCACCGATTGTGGTGCCAGATTACCATCATCATGTAAAAATTTGATTCGCGACGGCTATTTCGCCCCGCTGCCCGCCTGGGGCATCGACGGCTTTTTCTGCGCCCGCCTCAGTAAAAAACGATGATCCGTTTTTTCTTTACGGTCGCCATTATCCTGGAGTACATTCGGTCTTATTTTACTGATAACGGCTAAACAAATACAGAGAGTAACGACACTATGGCAGAAATAAGAAGCACCATGGACATGGTGATGGAAAGAGCAGCCCGCTTGGCCGCTGAAGCCGACGAGGTCTCTGCGGACGACGCCTATGTAAACGAAGGGATGAGGATGGCGGCAGCCTATCTCAGCGGAGAAGGAGCGAATCTTTTGGAACAGCTTAAAAAGAAAGCGCCCGAAGGACAGATGGCAATCCGTGGAGGAATGGCGCAAACCTTGCTGAGAAACATAGTGCTGCCACGCGATGAACAGATTTCTGAGCAGAGTCTGCTCAGCCTGGCGGGATTGCAGGACCTGAGCGGCAACTCCTCTGATATTGTGACCATCTGCTCAGAACTCAAGCAGATCCTCGAGCAATATGGGCAGCACCGCGAGCAGGTGAAGCAGCAATTTGACGAATCAATCCTCAATCAGCTCAAAATGCAGCTCCAGCAGCAGGGGTTGGCTGTCGATGACGAAATGGCGCTGAATCCTACCATGCACCCACAATACCAGGAGGAGTGGTCCAGGGCTTCGGCGGAGTTGAATAACCAGTATAATGAGGCCTTGGATCAACGCAAAGAACTGATCGGTCAACGTTTCGGAATCTGACATGCCGGCCCGGATCAAAACGACGGTGCGCCCGGATTACGGAGCTCGAATTGAACAACTCAGAGCTCGCCTGAAGCGCAAGAAGATCGATGCGCTTCTCGTCAGCAAGCCCGAAAATCGGCGCTATCTCAGCGGCTACCGGGCACCCGATCATGGCATCAACGAAACCTCGGGGTTGCTGTTTATTCCTGTACGTGAGCGAGCCCGCCTGCTCACCGATTTCCGCTATAAGCTTCAGGCCGAGGAAGAGACTTCACTTCCGGTGACTCTTTATCAGAAAGGTGTGCTGGCCCTGCTGGGCGACTTTTTCGGCCAGGGAAACATCCGGCGCTTTGCCTTCGAGAGTCACTATACCCTGCACAGCTTTGGTCTCAAACTGGCCGCCCTGGCGGAGAAACATAAAATTGAGCTGGTTCCGGTCACCGATTTAGTTGAACGACAACGGCTCATCAAGAGCGAGGAAGAAATAGAGCTGTTGCGGCGCTCCACTGCGCTCAATGAAAAAGTTTTCCAGTATATCCATAGCCGTCTTAGCGCCGATATGACTGAGATTGAAACGGCCGCAGCCATTGAATCGAGGATGCGTCAGTCAGGAGCCGAGGGCCCGAGTTTCAGCACCATTGTCGCATCAGGAGAAAATGGTGCCCTGCCCCATGCGGTGCCCACGAATAAGGTCATTGGCAAAAATTCTGCGGTTACCATCGACATGGGGCTGGTGTTGAACGGCTACTGCAGCGACATGACGAGAAATTTCGTGGTTGGTACCGCTGACAAGACCTACACGCACATTCACAGGATTGTGCGTAAGGCCCAGTTGGCGGGCATCGCGGCGGTTAAGCCCGGCAGTCAGATGAACGAGGTGGACCGGGCCGCCAGGAAGATCATCGCCGACAGTGGTTATGGCAAATATTTCGGTCATGCGCTCGGCCACGGCGTCGGTCTGGCCGTCCACGAAGCACCGAGCCTCTCCTTCAGGAGCCGCCGAAAATTAAAGCCGGGGATGATCGTTACCGTTGAACCAGGTATCTATGTTCCGGGCTGGGGCGGGATCCGGCTGGAAAACCTGGTGGTGGTCCGGGAGGACGGCTGTGAGGTACTCAATAACGACACCACCTATCTCGATATATGACCCGGTAAAGAAAAAGACTTCTCACCTCACCCAGTGACAAGTGCCCGCCATGAGACAATTCGTAATAGATGAATTATCACTACTGGAACGAGACAATCTTGAATCCTACCTGAAGAGAACTCTCGCGCCGGGTCCGCTGGCCGGCATCTTCTGGATCGCATTGCCCGATGATCTGCTGGCTGAGGCACAACGCGGACACGAGCAGTGCGGACCTTTCTATTTTGCCGTGGAAATCGACGATGCAAAGGTCTGCTTCGAGCTGCTGGTGCGTTCCCAAACCAACCTGCACTGCACCTGTATCGCCTACGCGACCGAGTCGCAGAGACAGTTCGTTCTCGATTTCATAGACAGAATGCTGGTCGAGGAGCAGATCAGGGCCTAAGCAGCGGCGCCGACTGAGCTTTACCTGCCGCTCACGGGTTGGGCCGCCTGCTAGCGCTCCTGCCTGGCTGGAACCACCAGCAGGCGGGGAATCAGCACCTCCTGGGGCTGCGCCAGGATGAACTCGATGCAGCGGGCGATGTCATCAGCTTCGATCAAACCATTTTCCGGCTTGAACTTCTTTTCTTCAGGCCAGTGGCTGAAAAGCTCTGTCCTGGTTCTGCCGGGCTCGATGGCGGTAACTTTGACCCCGGTGCCGGCCAGCTCCATTCTCAAGGCTTCAGTAAATGCTTCCACCGCAAATTTTGTACCGCAGTAGGGACCGATTTCCGGAAAGGATTTCAATCCAGCCAGGCTCGAGGAGTTGATCAGAAACCCGCTGCCCTGTTTCTTCATATGGCGAAGCACCAGGTAGCTCATCCGCACCACCGACTCGAAATTGAGGCGGACCATCCGGCACAGTGTTTCTATGTCGACCTCGTCAACGGTCCCGATATGCATTACCCCGGCGTTGTTGAAGAGTATATCGACCCGCCCGAATTCTGAGAAAGCCTTGTCCAGAACCTTTTGAGGCGTCTGCGGATCGATCATGTCACCGGTTACGCCGACGGCGCTGCTGAGTTCCGAGGCCAACGACTCCAGTTTGTCTGCACTCCTCGCATTGAGGACAAATTTCACCCCCGCCCTATCCAGTCTTCTGGCGGTGGCCATCCCGATACCCGAGCTGGCGCCGGTGATCACCATGATTTTGTCTTTCAGTTCCATGGGTTGTCCCTCCATTGGTAATATTTGGGTAATTTCCGGTTACTCTCTGCAGCACTCACGACAACGGCTGAGCCGCCGCAAAAGTCGACCATCGCAGTCTGGGTCAATTGAATGTATTTTTCAAGCCCTTTCTGGTATAGTGGTGCGTATGAAGATTCTCGTTAAGCTACTCCTCCTGGCACTCATGCTCGGCGGCTGTGCGACCAGTCCCACCGGTCGCAGCCAGCTCATGCTGATTTCGCCCGAGCAGGCAATTGTCGGATCCAGGCAAGCCTACGACCAGACGCTGCTGCCTCTGGCCAGAGAAGGAAAAGTAGACTCCAACCCGGTCGTCTCCGAGCGCGTCAAAACCATCACCGGTCGCATCATTTATCAGGCTATCGAACTCTATCCCCATACCAGAAATTGGGACTGGTCCATCAAGGTAATCGATGACCCCGAGATGATCAACGCCTGGTGCATGGCCGGCGGTAAAATGGCCATCTATACAGGATTGCTAAATAAAGTTGACCCCACCGATGATGAGCTCGCCCAGGTGCTGGCCCATGAAATCTCCCATGCGCTGGCCAATCACACCGCCGAGCGCATGTCCGTGGCCATGGCCTCACAGCTTGGTGTCATGGGCATCGGCATTGCCACCAGGAACAGTGGCTACGGCGGGGCGGCGCTGACGGGCAGTGCGCTGGCAGCGGCACTGGCCATTCAACTGCCGAACAGTAGGGCTTCCGAAGAAGAGGCCGATATAATGGGACTGGAGCTGGCCGCCCGGGCCGGCTATGATCCCCGGGCCGCGGCCGCACTCTGGCAAAAAATGGAAAAAGCAGGCGGCAGCGGGCCGGCGGAATTTCTCTCCACCCACCCGGCACCAGGCAACAGGCAGCGTACCCTGAAAAATGCGGCCCCGGAGTTTATGGTACTTTACCTGGATCCAAAACCCAGGCCTGTTTATCAATTCCGAACTTGAACCGAGTGTAAGATGCAGGTTGTCACCACCCATATGAACAGCGATTTCGACGCACTTGCCTCGGTCATCGGCGCAACCCTGCTCTATCCGAACTCGGTGGGAGTGATACCAACCTCGGTCAACAACAATGTGGCCAAGTTTCTCTCCACCCATAAAACAGCCTTCAATATCATCCTCCCCAGTGAGGTCAAATTTGCTGAAGTGACTCGGCTGATTGTCGTCGATACCGACCAATGGCGGCGTTTGGACAGAATGGAAAATCTCAGGGGCCGTGACGATCTGGAGATCCTGCTCTGGGACCATCATTTAAACGGCGGCGATATCGAAGCTGACTTTCGTTGTCAGGAACCGGTTGGCGCCACGGTTACTCTCCTGGTCAGGGAGATGAAGCGCAGAGAGATGGATCTCAACGCGCTGGTATCCACCGTGCTGCTGATCGGTCTCTATGAGGACACCGGTCACCTCAGTTATCCGTCAACCACCGCCGAAGACGCCGCAGCCGCTTCCTATCTGCTCGCCAACGGTGCCGATCTCAATGTCGCTTCATTTTTTCTGAACCCCCCCTATGAGGAGCTGCAGCGCGATATTCTGCTCTCCATGATGCAGGATACCGAAAAAATAAAGGTCAATCATCTCACCGTCGGTATAAATATTCTCAGGCCTGACAAAAAAGTCCCGATGCTGGCTGCCATTGTCTCCATGTACCGCACCATTATCAATGCCGACGCAGTGTTCGTCATCTGCGTCAACGACGAAAAATCGTGCACCATAATCGGCCGCAGCGGCGCTGTTCGAATGATAGATGTGGGAAAAATCCTTAAACAATTCGGTGGCGGAGGCCATCCCGGAGCGGGCTCGGCAACCACCCGAAACGGTGAGTTTGAGCCCGGCCAGATAAAAGAAAAGCTCATAGAACATATCAAGACCGCCAAAGTCGGCGGCGTCACCATCGCCGATTTAATGTCGTTTCCGGTTACTATCGTCGACGGTTCGACTCCGATGTACACAATCAGGGATATGATGCAGGACCAAAACATCAGAGGTATCCTGGTCGGCACCGAAGATCACCTCGAAGGCATCATCGTCCTCTGGGATCTGAAGAAACTGAAGCTCGACAAACAGTGGAAAAGCCCGGTCAAAGCCTTCATGGCCCGTGATGTGGCAACCATCCCCCCCTACTACAAACCGGCCCAGGCGGCCCAACTCATGATCGAAAAAAACATCGGCCACCTGCCGGTGAACCATAATGACAAGATTATCGGCATCGTCACCCGCACCGATATCCTGACCTACCTCTACAACCTTCTTCCCGATTGATGTACGAACGTTTTTTCAAGGCAATGCCGCTGATATCGTCAAATATTTTGAAGCGCGGATAACGATAACAGCCGGGATCGGTGCTCTGCAGCGCCCGGACGTGCCGCCTGATCGCGTCCAAGCCGCCGTTTCTATAGAGCTGCACAAAAAGTGGTGCGTCGAAAAGTTCATCGGGGCAGCTGCTGGGCGGGAAGAGACCGTCGGAAAAGAGCACAATGTCAGTAACCCGGTCTTCCTCGATGGTGCCTGAAGAAATAAAATCGAGGGCTTCAGCCTCGCCGTTGAGAACCCCGAATTCCCTGTTCATTCTTCTTCTGACGGCGGCGATCTCTCCAGCCAGAGCCTGGTGAATTGCTGCATCGGAGTGGGCCCCGATCTGCTGCCAACGCTTCAGCACCTCCCGGTCCTGACCCGGCGGGTGAGTCAACTGACAAACCCTGCCGTCTTCGTAAATAAGCAGTATCATGCAGTCGCCGGTCTGGCACCAGTGTATCGCCTCGCCTTCGGTCTGCACCGCGGCGAAACTGGTAGACCACAGCTGTTCGCGATCGCCAAGATCGATGCCGTGGTCGATCATAGCCTCTCTGATCAGTTCGTTCGCTGTACGGACGGAATCCAGAAGACCCCGTTCAGGTGCAGCTGAAAACGCCGAGGCGGTAATCATGGCCGCCTTCTGGCCACCCCCGGCTGAGCCTGCATCAGGCTGGCGCCTGGTGGCACCATTCAGGCTGGTGGCGCCATCGCAGACGATACTTAAGGGGCCGGCCGTTGCCAGAACATCATCGTTAACCGGACCACTGCCCTGTTCGAGAAGCGTTTCCCAGACCTGAAAGCCTCCATCATCAGGTCCGACAGATGCGGTCGGCGAGATGTCGGTACTAGTATCGGGGAAAAAATACATGGCTGCCTTCCAGGAAATGAGTTATTCGGCCAAGGATAATGGTCCTAGTTGAGCAAATCAAATTGGAAAATTGGATGAGTGGCTCACTGCAAATACGAATTTACGATACTATTGGCGACCTAAGGTAAAAGCCCCCGACAGGCAAGGCGGAGCAAGAATCCGGCGGAGGCGGTGACCAGCCGCCACGGAGAGGAGAAACACAGCATGAGGGGAGGGATTGGACTTCTATCGCGAGGTTTTAACAGGCCCGCGGCCAGAAATGCCGCAGGCCTGTTCAGGGGGTGCACGCCATCTACCTTTACACATTCAGGTAATTGCTCTACGGCCGGCCTCGGTAACTCCATATTTACAGCGAACCGGGCTATCCACCAGTCCTGCTTTTTTCATGGCCGCAATTTTGTTGCTCACCAGTTTTTTATCAAGACCGGTCGCGGCAACTATATCTTTTGAGCCCCACGGCGCTTCGGCGCCGGCCAATGCTTCTAAAATCTTCTTCTGTTCTCCTGTCAACTCAGTCATTTTTTATCTCCGTCTTCTCTCTTTTTCTGGTTCCGTCTGCAGGCAGAGCAGATACCTTTGAATTCGACCCGATAACCGGTTATTTGATACCCTTTATCAGAGGCAACTTCGGCAGGATTGACCAGATTGCGGTCGAAGTCGATGTTATCCACTCTGTGGCATTGCAGACAATAGATATGATCATGCGGATGGATATCAAAATCGAACCGTTTCTGGCGGCCGCTGATTTCCAGCTTACCGATAATCCCGGCCTCCGACAGCGTTTCCAGATTTCTGTACACCGTCGCCAGACTGATACGCGGCATAATCTTCTTGACCCGCTCATACAGTTCATCGGCACTGAGATGCTGGTGACTGTCTTGCAGCTCTTTAAGAATGATCTCCCGCTGGCTTGTCATTCTCATGTGTATGAGTCACCCCTTCTAATAATAATTATCAATTGTAATTAATTATCACTACCATGTCAATTGTCCCGACCCGCCCCAAAAACATTCTTGAAAATTTAATAAAAACAATGAAATAAACTAACCATATTCGTCAAATCAAATTCTCTGCTTATCGTACACAGTATGTCGATTCTCGAAGTCCAGAATTTGCACAAGCAATATAAAACGGTGGTGGCTCTGGAAGACGTATCATTCCGGGTCGAGCAGGGGAGCTGCTTCGGTTTGCTGGGCCCCAACGGAGCCGGCAAGACCACCACTATGGAGATTATCGAGAACATCATCGAGCCCAGCGGCGGATCGATTCTCTACCGTGGCGGTCCCCGCGATGATTCGTTCAGACAGCAGGTCGGCATTCAGTTTCAGCATACCTCGCTGCTGAACTTTCTGACGGTCAAAGAAACCCTGCGCTGCTATCGCCAACTCTACCGCAACCCCGAAGAGATAGATTGGCTGGTCAAGAGGTGCAATCTCAAGCCCATTCTGGAACAGCGAAACAACCAGCTGTCCGGCGGTCAACGCCAGCGGCTGATGCTTGCCCTGGCCCTTGTCAACCGTCCCGAGCTGATCTTTCTCGATGAGCCCTCCACCGGACTCGATCCCCAGTCACGCCGCTACTTATGGGACATCGTCGATGAGATTAAGGCGGATGGCAAGACCATTATCATGACCACCCACTCGATGGAAGAAGCACAATATCTCTGCGACACCATTGCCATAATGGACGGCGGAAAAATTATCGCCGAAGGCAGCCCCGCCGAATTGATTGCCGCCCATTGCAGCACCAACACCATCAAACTGCCCCGAACAGTGGTTGAATCAGCCCTTGACGGCCTCGGTCTCGACTACCATGTGGACAACTCCACGATATCCATTCGCACGGCCAATGTTGACTCAGTGCTCACCCGTCTCCTTGGCACCGGCGTCGATCTCTCTCAAATGAGCGTCCAGTCCCCCAATCTCGAGGACGTGTTTCTTATTCTCACAGGAAAACAGTTGAGGGATTGACAATGGCGAGTCTGCAGCGAATCTGGGTAATCTTTCGGGCCAGGAATAAGGAATTCTTCCGCGACCGGGCGGCCTTCGGCTGGAATTTCGCCTTTCCCTTCCTTATCATCCTCGGCTTTGGCATCATCTTCAGCGGCGAAAATATCCAACGCTACAAAATCGGCGTATTTCCCCAGGCCGGCACCCGCGTGGTCTTTGAAGAAACCAGCATCCCCGATCATTTCCAGACCGATCCTGCGGTTGATTTCATCGCCCTGGCCAGTCTCGAGGAAGGTCTGCAAAAAATCAGCCAGCATAAAATCGACCTGCTGATCGATGGAACGGCCGGCGACCGGCGCTATTGGGTCAATGATGCCTCCCCCAAAGGGAGGATCGTCGAACAGCTCTATCAGGCGGCCCTCATGCCCCGGGATAGCCAGAACGCCCGGCGATACTCCGTAGACGGTACCCGGGCCCGCTACATCGACTGGTTTTTTCCCGGAATCATGGCTATGAACATGATGTTTTCAGCCCTCTGGGGGGTTGGCTACGTGGTGGTTCGCTACCGCAAAAACGGGGCCCTGAAGCGTCTCAAGGCCACTCCTCTGAACGCCTTCGAGTACCTAAGCGCGCAGATGCTGTCGCGTATTTTCCTGCTGATGTTCACTTTCTCCGTGGTCTGGTTCGGCTCGGATCTGATCTTTAATTTCCGCATGCAGGGCTCCCTGCTGCTGTTTCTCTTCACCTTCTTTTTGGGGGGGCTCAGCCTCTGCTCCATCGGCCTTTTCCTTGCCGCCCGGGGCACCAGCGAAGAGTTTACCAGCGGCGCACTCAATTTCATTTCCTGGCCCATGATGTTTCTCTCCGAGGTCTGGTTTTCGCTGGAAGGCGCACCTGAATGGGTCCAGCAGCTCTCCTGGGTTTTGCCTCTCACCCATCTCCTTAAGGCAGCCAGAAAGGTGATGAACGAGGGCGCAACTCTGATCGATATCCAGCTCGAATGCGGCCTGATGATCCTGACCACCTCGCTGTTCCTGATCCTGGCCGCCCGCATCTTCTCATGGGTCGAATAGCCATGCAGACGCACTACGTAGACGCCCATCTCCATCTGCAGGACCCGCGTTTCGAAGGTACTGCCCCAAAAGTTCTGGCCCGTGCCAAAGAGGCCGGAGTGGGCCTGCTGTTCTGCAACGCCATCAGGGAAGATGACTGGCCCGACGTGGCCGGCCTGGCCGCCGCTCACCAGGAGATCGTCGCCTTTTTCGGTATTCACCCCTGGTTCAGTGACAGGGTGAAAAAGGGCTGGCACCAGCGGCTTCATGCTTTGGCCGCCACTTTACCCAGAACCATCGGGATAGGAGAGACGGGTATCGACCGGAGTTGCCGCATCGATTTCGACCTTCAAAAGCGCCTCTTTACCTCCCATCTGGAACTGGCGGCAGAGCACAACTGGCCGCTTTCAGTGCATTGCGTGAGGGCTTGGGGTGCGCTCAATGAGCTGTTGGTCGATTTCAGTCGTCACCACTCTCTTCCGCCGGTGTTGATTCACTCCTTCAATGGATCGACTGAGATCATGAAACGGTTAATCGATCTGGGATGTTATATTTCCTTTTCCGAGGCACTGGCAGGTGGCGGCCAGACCAGGCTCCGGGAAACCTTCCTTCAAACCCCGCGTGCACGCCTGCTGCTGGAGACAGATGCGCCCTATGCGAAAAACCCCGATCACAAAAGGAAAGATAAAGACACGGTCAATGAACCCGCCGATGTGGCGCAGCTTTACGACCACGCCGCCCGCCTGTTGCAGATGGAAACCGGCGAATTAAGCGATCAAATCTGGGACAATGCAACGATTTTCACGAACCCGAATGCTGCTGGGCGCTGAGTCCTTTCGCCGCCTCACCGAAAGCCACGTTGCCGTGGTCGGCCTCGGCGCGGTCGGCGGCTATGCATTGGAAGCCATGGCGCGCACGGGAATCGGCCGATTGACGATGGTCGATTTCGACACCGTTCAACCCACCAATATCAACCGGCAGATCTTCGCGCTGGACTCGACCCTGGGCAGAACAAAGGTGGCCGCAGCCGCCGATCGGATAGCAGATATCAATCCCGGCTGTGAGGTTGAGCCCCTGGAATTATTCGTCGATGAGGCGTCCGTTGAGGAGATTCTCAGCCGCCGCCCCGACATTGTGGTCGACGCAATCGACTCGCTCAATCCCAAGGTTCAACTTCTCCGCTCCTCTTATCTGCGGGGTATTCCAACCTTTTCATCGATGGGTGCGGCACTGCGGACCGACCCCCTGGCCATTCGGGTGGGAGACCTGTCCGAGTCGACCCACTGCCCCCTGGCCAAGCGAATCAGAAAACGACTCAGAAAAGACAATATCGTCTCAGGCATTACCTGCGTCTACTCGACTGAAAGAGTTGATTTTGACTACTCTCAGGACATAGATCCCGTCCAGGTTGAAACCGGTACAGAGCGGGGAAGAAAAAGAAATACCCTGGGCAGCCTGCCGACGATTACCGCAGTGTTCGGTCTGCTGCTGGCCAATGAGGTGATCAAAACACTCTGTGGTACTCCATGATCAGGCTCTTCGTCGGCATACCCATCGCCCCCCCATTGCGGCAGCTGCTGAGCAGCCTCGGAGAAACCATTCCCGGGGCCAGAGCGGTACCGGAAGACCAGATTCACCTTACCCTGCGCTTCATCGGTGAAGTCGATCCTCCCACTTTTGCCGACATCAAGGACAGCCTCGAAGGGCTGGAAGCCGGTCCGCTGACCCTGAGCATCAAAGGCACGGGCCATTTTCCTCCCCGGGGCCAGCCTCGGGTCCTCTGGGCCGGAATCGATCCGGCCGGCGACGTCATCATTTTGCGCAACCGGGTCAACAACCGGCTCAGTCTCTGTGGAATTAAACCGGAGCAGCGAAAATTTCACCCCCATGTGACCCTGGCCCGACTGAAGCAGGTGCCGCCCAAAAGGGTGGCCGCCTTTCTGGCCGCCAACGCCCTTCTGCACTCACCACCCTTCAGCGTCGATCACCTGTGTCTCTATTCCAGCACCCTGCACCCCAAAGGTGCCCTGCATCGCATAGAAGCGGTCTATCCCCTGAGCGGCCCATGACCTTCAGCCGCTTCTCAGCCCTTCTGCGAGGCGGCCGGCAGCAACAGCAGCATGGCGGCCAGGGTCAGCAGAATACCCGGTATCACCTGCAGCGGCGGCCAGCCGCGACCGAGAATATAGTTCAAGACCATGACCAGCAGGGGATAGAGGTAGGAATAGGAGATGGTGCGGGTGGGGCCGATGATTCTGGTGGCATACTGGGTACAATAGAAGCTGATTACGGTGGAGAACAGCGCCAGGTAGATAATCCACAGCCAGGTAGTGGTGGGGACCTCGGCCAGGGAAGTGCGCAGCAGGATCCTGACGGTGCCGGGCAAAAGCCAGAGACAGCCGGTGACCAGCACCCAGAAGGTCATCAACTCCAGCGGCTCATCGCGATGCAGCAGTTTGACCAGGGGGGTATAAAGTGCCATGGCCAGGCAGCCTGCAAAAAAAATCAGATCACCCCGATTCCAGGACAGGGCCCGGAGTCGCTGCAGGTCTCCCTCAAAAATGACCCAGACCGCCCCGGCCAGACCGACGATCAAAGCCAGCAGAAGGCTGCGGGTGATCCGCTCACGATTGATGAAACTTGCATACACGGCAGAGATCGCCGGCACCAGTGTGAACAGGACGCTGGTGTTGAGGGGGGTGGTGTAGCGCAGGGAGAAAAACATGGCCCAGAAAAAGACTACCAGGCACCCGCTTATCGCCGCGTACCCTGCCACCGCAGACATCTTTATCGCCAAGCCGTATTTGACAGAGATGATCGGCAACAGAACCATGGTGGCCAGCAGAAATCGGACAAAGGTCAGAGCAAGCGGATCAAGGGTGCCGGCGATGATCTCGGCCACCACGAAGGAAGTCGAAACCAGCGTGGTGCTGAATAATAAGAGGAGATGGACGCGGCTGTGAAAATGTGCAGGCTGAAAAGGCATCGATGTCGATATCAGATGGTGAACGTGGGTAGTCCCAGTGTTGATTTGCTCCGCCCTCTGGCAGATATTGCGTCAGCTGCCGTCTGACACTATAGTACTAGTCGTTACCAATACCGCACAACTATCTGCGCTGTGCGCAACCCTGGGGAGAGGATTATGGCGGAAGTGATTATAATCGTAGCAGTTGCCAAAAACAATGTCATCGGCCGTGACGGCACCCTGCCCTGGCACCTGCCATCGGACCTGCAGCATTTCAAGAGAACCACCATGGGGTATCCATTGATTATGGGGCGCAAGACCTACGAATCGATCGGCAGGCCGCTGCCGGGCAGAGACAATGTGGTCCTGACTCGGGATCCACAGCTTGAGCTGCCCGGCTGCATCGTGGTGCACTCGATGCAGGAAGCCATAGACCACTGCCGCAACGAAGAGAAGGTTTTCATCATTGGCGGAGCCGATATTTTCAAGCTTGCCATGCCGATCACCGATACCATCATTTATACCGCTCTTGAGCGTGAGGTGGAAGGCGATGTCTACCTTGATCCCATCGACACCGATACCTTTGCCATAGTCGAGCGCACCAATTACGATGAAGAAGAGCCCTATCAGATTATAAGATACGAGCGCAAAAGGTAGTTTCGCTGTACAGCGCGACAGTCAACCTGAGCGCCTTGCCGAATCGGCAGCGGACGATCCTGATTTGATCGTCCGGTAAATCGATTCACAACTGTTTTCACTTCCTGCAGAAAGGCCGCTTGAGAGACACTGCAGACCACGCAAATAAAGCTGTAGCTCTACAATAGCAGACGTCTTACAGGCCCCCCTCCGCTCTCAAGAATTCCTGTTCCCACACCCTTTAAATCCTGATTGACAAAAAAAAATCACTGGGCTAGTGTATCGATACACCAATTCCGTAAATACGAGCTGGGAAACCCGGTATGGCCAAGACCACCATTGCCGACGTCGCCCGTCTGGCACATGTTTCCGTGAGCAGTGTCTCCAATCTCCTGAACGGCAGATCGCAGCGCATGCGGCCTGCTACCCGGAAACGTATACAGGACGCCATCGAAACGCTTGGCTACTCGCCCAGTTTCGCTGCCCGGCAACTAAAAACCGGGTATTCACCTTTTATCGGGCTTATCGTTCCTTCCGTGGCAGACCCGTTTTTCGGCTCATTTGCCCGCTATGTCGAAGAGGCCGCCTCGGAAAAAGGCTACCAGGTGCTGCTGGGCAACAGTGAACGTGACAGTGAACGTGAGAGGAATTATGCGGAAATGTTGTGGAGTTCGGGAGTGCGCGGCATCATCTTCGGCTCGTCGCTGGTGAAGTTCAACCATCTCGAGCATCTCTACCAGGAAGGAATGCATTTCGTTTCCTTTTATCGATCGGCGCACAGCGGTGATCAGTTCATTGCCGACAGCATCGGAGTCGACAATATCCAGGCAACCCGGCTGCTGACCAAACACCTCCTGGCGCTGGGGCACCGCAGAATTGGTTTTGTGTCCGGCCCAACCGACATGATCTGCCGCCTGGACCGCCTCGAAGGTTACTACAAAACTCTTGAGGAATCAGATATCAGTATCGATCAACAGCTTGTCTGGGAGGAAGCCAGCGGCGATACCGGCTCCACCTCTTTTATCGAACTCGGCAAACAGGGTGCGCACTATCTGCTCAGTTTGCCCGAGCCCCCCTCGGCAATTATCGCCATCAACGATATGCACGCCTTTGGGGTATACGCCGGCGCCCGAGATCTGGGGGTCAACGTTCCAGACGATCTTTCGGTGGCAGGCGTTGATGATATTATGCTATCGGCTGTTTCGGTTACCCCGTTGACCACAATAAAACAGCCGATTCGAGATATCGCTCGCCTGTCGGTGGAGCGGATTATCGATCGGTTGGAAAATGACAGGGGGCAGGAGCCCGTCCACCTGATGCTTCCATCCACCTTAATTGTGCGCGAGTCAACCGCTCGCTACCGAGGGAGGTCTGCAGGCTGAGGATTTTTTAAAATGAATGTCCGCAACAGGGCGGCGGCCCGGAACTGAATTCCGGGCCGCAGAAGATTAATTCCATGAAAGGAGGAGATATCAGGTTTACAGAAGTAAATTTCGTTGCACGGAGCCGTTCAATCCAGCATTATTGAAGGGGCCCGTTTCCAATTCCCAATCTGAGGGAGTGCCCTCATAAAAAAGGAGGAGATTATGAGATTTCTGTCAAAAGCCACCCTTGCAATCGCCGCAACGGCACTGCTCATCGGTTTCTCAATTTCCGCCCAGGCCAAGGAATGGCGCGGCTGGAACATCCATGTGGCCGGCTACCCGAACACGGTGGCCATGGATAAATTCGCCGAATTGCTCAAGGAGAAATCCGGCGGCAAAATGACCGTCAAGATGTATCATTCCGGCACCCTCGGCAGCCAGCCGGATGCCATCGAGCAGCTGCGCATCGGCGGCATCGAGATCGGCAACTTCAACCTGGGACCGCTGGGCCCCATCGTACCCGAGGCCAACGTCGTGTCCCTGCCCTTTATCTTCAAGGATGTGGATCACATGTGGCGCGTCCTGGACGGCAAAGCCGGCGACATCATCAATGAGGGTATGACCAAATTCGGTATTGTCCCGCTGGCCTGGTACGATGCCGGAGCCCGTTCCTTCTACAATTCCAAAAAACCCATCATGAAACCTGAAGACGTGGCGGGCATGAAGGTCAGGGTCATGAACAACGACCTCTATTCAGGCATGATCTCGGCTCTGGGCGGCAACCCGTCGCCGATGGCCTTTGCCGAAGTGTACCAGTCGCTGAAAACCGGCGTTGTCGATGGCGCTGAAAACAACTGGCCGTCGTACGAGTCGACCGGGCATTACGAAGTGGCCAAATACTATTCCATGTCACAACACCTGATCATTCCCGAGACCCTGTGCGTCAATGCCAAGGTATGGCAGGGCCTGAGCCCGGAAGATCAGAAGATCCTCAAAGAGGCCGCCGTGGAATCGGCCATGCTGCAGCGCAAGCTCTGGAAAGAGCGGGAAAAGGCCAGCGAAGAGAAAGTCCTGGCCGGCGGCGTCCAGTTCAACGAGATCCCGGACAAGAGCGGCTTCCAGGCGGCGATGAAGCCGGTATACGAGAAATTCCTGAAGGACAACCCGAACCTCAAGACCCTGGTTGAAACTATTCAGAATACTCCGTAACTGAACATTCATGATCATCGGTGGCCCTGGCTGAGTTAAAATGAGGTCACCGATGATTGTTCCACGGGGCCAGTGGTTTGAATATAACCTCCAAATACCCTGTTGTTTGCCTCTAACCACCAGACAGATTTTGTACTGATACCAAATAGCTAAAGGGGACCGCAATCATGGAAGTACGGCACGCTATTCATCCTGACCATGCAGCTTTGCTCGATACAGATGACCTCAGAGAGCAGTTTTTGATTGAAGACCTGTTCACCGGCGATGTGCCCAAACTGGTCTACACCTTTTATGATCGACTCATCGTCGGGGGGGTGAAGCCGGCTGGACCTGCTGAATTCGACATCGATCCTGCCGTTATCGGAGCTGAGTATCTGCTGGAACGCCGGGAGATGGGAGTAATCAACATCGGTGGGCCTGGCAGCATACTGGTTGAGGGAAATAAAATTGATATGACATCCAGGGACGGCCTCTATGTCGGCAAGGGAAACAGAAATATCGTCTTCGCCAGCGATGACGCCGCGAACCCGGCCCGCTACTATATCCTGAGTGCCCCTGCACACACCGAATATCCGCTGCAAAAGATCTCCTTCGACGAGGCCGAGCCCATGGAACTGGGAGCGCTGGAAAATGCCAACAAGCGGGCTATTCGCAAGTACATTCACCCAGACGGGATTAAGAGCTGTCAGCTCGTGATGGGCATGACCACGCTGGCAACCGGCAGTATCTGGAACACCATGCCTCCCCATTCACACCAGCGCCGCATGGAGGCCTACCTCTACTTTGACATGCAGGACGACGACATAGTCTTTCACTTCATGGGCGAAGCCAGCGAGACAAGGCACCTGGTAGTGCGTGAAGGGCAGGCCGCGCTTTCTCCGAGCTGGTCTATTCATGCGGGCGCGGGTACCGGCAGCTATACTTTTATCTGGGGAATGGCCGGGGAAAACCAGGCATTTACCGATATGGACCACATACCCATGTCGGAAATACGCTAGCAGAGGAGGGTGCTCTGCAAAGCACCTGGCGCTGCCCCCACTCACCCCCAACTTGGAAGGGAATACTATGAGCAACGTATCATTTGATTTGAGCGGCAAAGTAGCCCTTGTCACGGGAGCAACACACGGAATTGGAATGGCCGTGGCCAAGGGTCTTGCCCAACAGGGCGCGCAAATTTGCGTGAATGACATCGACGAGGCAAAACTGGAAGCCTGTGAGGAGCAATACAAGAACGACGGTATTGAGGTATACCGGCTGGTATTCGATGTGACCTCAGAAGAAGATGTGGATAGGGGGATTTCTCAGATCGAAAAGGAGGTTGGCCCGCTAGATATCCTGGTGAACAATGCGGGCATCATCAAACGTGTCCCTATCCTTGAAATGGATCTCGATGAGTTCAAACAGGTCATCGAGGTTGATCTGGTTTCTCCGCTCATCGTCTCCAAGCGTGTTGTTCCGTCGATGATCCAACGTCGGGCAGGGAAGATCATCAACATGTGTTCAATGATGAGTGTCTATGGCCGGCAAAATGTTTCAGCGTATGCGTCCGCAAAGGGCGGGCTGAAGCTGTTGACGCAGAACATGTGTTGTGAATGGGCGAAGTACAACCTCAATATAAATGGCATTGGGCCCGGCTATATCGCCACAGCCCAGACTGCCCCGATCCGCGTGGGCGGACATCCGTTCAATGACCTGGTTATGACTCGTACGCCTGCAGGTCGTTGGGGCGAGCCCGAGGACCTTGTGGGTGCAGCGGTTCTGTTGGCCTCGGAAGCGGGTCGATTTATCAACGGACAGATTATCTACGTTGATGGCGGAATTATAGCCAATTTTGGCTATGTCCAGGGTGAAAACGAGCAGTAATTGAATAGTTTTCTCTCGGGCCCGATCTCTTTAGGGAGGGCGTGTCTCTTTTTCTATTCCCGCAAATTCAGGGGCGATTCCCGGCCTTTCAGTGACTCCATTTGAGATGGTTCCGGTGGTAGGTTTCTGCCTGACAATGCTTTATAGTATATTGCTTGGAGTATGGATACTTTAATTTATGACTTCAATGCACTGCAGGCAGAGGTAACTGGTGAGCCATTTGCAAAACGATCTTTGCGCCCAAACTCTGCGTTATGCTCAAAATTTTATCCTCGGAATATCAATCATATGCCTGTGGTAAAATTTCTCGCATGCCTTGATTTTGAACGAAAATCTTAGTTTTGCAGAAGGCTCTGGTGACAACTTAAAATTAACAGTGGAGAGGGACACATGACTGCGCAACGAATTTTTTTTACGGGTGGTTCGGGAAAAGCGGGAAAGCATGCTATCGCTTACCTCCTCGAACAGGGACATCGGGTGATGAATGTCGACCTTGTGCCTTTGGATCTCCCTGGCGTTGACAACTTAATCGCCGATATCACCGATTCCGGGCAGATGTTTAACGCCATGAGTTCATATGCGGGGTTTGACGAGCTGGAACCCGGTACTGGCGTACCTCCATTCGATGCGGTCGTGCATTTTGCTGCCGTAGCGCGGATCTTGATCAATCCTGATAATGAAACATTCAGGGTAAACACCATGGGCACCTACAATGTGATCGAGGCGGCTGTAAAGCTTGGTATCAAGAAGATTGTCATTGCCTCCTCAGAAACTGTTTACGGCGTGTGTTTTTCAGACGGAGAGACCAACCCCCATTCTCTGCCGCTGGAAGAGGACTACGACATCGACCCGATGGACAGCTACGGGTTGTCGAAAGTGGTCAACGAGAAGACGGCACGCAGTTTCCAGCGCCGTTCAGGAGTTGATATTTATGCGCTTCGCATCGGTAATGTGATTGAGCCGCATGAGTATGCTGAGATGTTTCCAGGATATTTCAAAAATCCTGAAGTACGCCGCCGCAATGTCTTCTGCTACATCGATGCCCGCGATCTTGGGCAGATTGTTGATCTATGCCTGCAAAAAGACGGTCTTGGCTACCAGGTTTTCAATGCCGGCAACGACACCAACGGAGCGATCATTCCCAGCAAAGAACTTGCCGAAAAATTTTTTCCAGGGGTGCCGATCACCCGAGAATTGGATGAACATGAAGCACTGTTTTCGAACCGTAAAATCAGAGAAGTTCTGGGGTTTAAAGAACGGCACGACTGGCGCAACTACGTAAAACCGGGTTGATCTGAGTTAACAAGAAAAGGTCCGCCTATTCCACCAGTTCCGGGGGGAGATAGGTGGTCTCGACAAGATCTTCATGACCAGATTGTTCGACATATGTTGAACAACAAAACAATGGTGGAGTCCTGAAAAGTACAGGTGCAGAGGAAATCAGACAACGGGTGCGGGAACATCACAGCCGGGTAGCCGCCGAGCCTGACCATAGCAGCATTCTCGAAGCCGTTGCATCCTCTGCACACTAATGTCCACTTGAGATTACCTGAACCATTATCTGTTTCCCATTTCTTATCGTGGGTTGGATTTCGAGACAGGCAGGCATAAAACTGAATTTTTACTTTACTCAAATCGTCGGTCATGATCCCTGAACTCCAAATGAGCTAAAATCCTGACACAAATTAAGTATGAGGGCCAATAATGCTTATCTTTTGAGACAGGATAACAACATTACCAGGATGACTAACCGGCATGAATGCAACTCTTGATCACCGGCAATTATACAAAGCCTTCAGGGATATCATATCCGTTGTCCATTCATCCATTCACCTGGAAGACGTGATGGATCTGGTTGCCTGGAAAGCTACTGAAATTTTAGAAGCAAATGGGGCCATACTGCGTCTGCTCAACATCGAGACCGATGAACTCGAAATCAGCGCCTCCTATGGCATAAGCGAAACATATCTGGCCAAAGGTCCAGTTTCACACCATCGTACAATTACCGATGTCTGCCGGCAGAAAAAAGTGATAATCATCGAAGATATCCGCAACGATACCCGCGTCCAGTATCCTCACCAAGCCTGGGCCGAGGGCTACCGATTTATCATTGACGTACCGCTCTCTGTCGCTGACGACGTGGTCGGCATTCTCAGATTATATTTTGCCGAGATGCGTCATTTCTCAGAGATTGAACTCGATTGGATAATCGCCATTGCTGAGCAGTGCTCCTGTGCGTTGGGCAAAGCACGACTGATTGACACCTATGAATTCAAATATC
>JAHEER010000161.1 GCA_024640625.1 Desulfobulbaceae bacterium | reverse complement strand
CGACGGTTTCTTCAACTGCCGCTTGGGTTGCTGCATCTTCCACCGCTGGATCTGCCTCTGCCGCTTCGACCGCCGGGGCTGCTTTGGCCTCCGGTTCGGCTTCAGGGGTTGCCGCTGCTGCAGCTGCTTCCGCCGCCGCCGCTGCCGCCGCTGCTTCTTCTGCAGCCTTGGCTGCTGCCTCGGCTTTCTGGGCTTTCTTTTCGGCCATTTCAGCCTTGATGGCCTCCACATCCGCCTCTTTGTCCAGCAGAACCGTCATGTACTTGAGTATCCGGTCGTCGATGCGGAAGAAACGCTCCATTTCATCAACCAGGTCTCCAAAACCGCAGAAATTGACCTGCGCGTAAAATCCGCGCGGTTTTTTCTTGATGTCGTAGGCCAGCTTTTTGGTGCCCCACTCGTCGATGTCGATCAGGAAACCTTTGTACTGCGGAATGAGTTCTTTGAGTCTGTCAAATACAGGCGAGCGCTCATCTTCTGACAGGTCAGAATCGAGGATGACGATCTGTTCGTACCTTCTCATAGTGCCTCCTTATGGGTTTAAAGCCCCGGCCGATTCGGCTATGCGTATCCTGAGAGAGACACGCCGGAGCAAGGATTATGTAAAGCCGTGCCTTGATAATCACGGCTGACTCGATTCCAGGGGAACCGAAACGTTATATATATGAGGCAGGGTTGCGTATTGTCAAGTTAAAAATTGAGAATCAAATTTTAATCTGGAGCGGCCTCGCCCGATGATAATGAAGTCAACGTTAATCAATCGGTTCCGCGAAGACAAGATTTACTTGATTATGTCAACCAATTAACATCACCTATAATTCCGATATTTGTTACATAATCTTCAATCAGGATGGATCGGCAAGCTCGCTGTAATCTTTAAATTTCAATTGAGATCATATGTCGTAGGCTTCTTCTACAAATACAAACGAGAACCTGTTTCAATTATCACACCAATGTTGACTGAAACACCAATGATACGGTTGTGTTCGGAGGGTCTCGATACCAAAATTTCTTAATCGCAGAGTTGTGACACATTAGAATGAGCTTTAAAATATAGACTATAGTTCATTTGCCCATGCAAACAATTCCGGAGTACCGCCTGTATGCCAGAACAAGATGGTCTGATCTTTGGTAAAATATTCTTTTTGTATCAAGTCAATTAACCCACCCATAGCTCGCGCTGTGTAAACTGGTCCTAATAATATTCCTTCATGTTGGGCAAGGTCTCTGATGGCATTGAACTCTATATCTCCGGGCATCGCATATCCCGCCCCTAGATAATCACAATTGAGTGAAAAATCTTCCTCAACCAACTGTATGTGAGAACCAATTCTCTGGGCAGTTGTATTGGCAATTTCTGTTAAAATTGGCAGGAATGGTTCATCTCCGGTTTTTGTTTGATCAATGCTGATGCCTATTACTTGGCCCGAAAAATTTGTGATTTTTGCCCCTAACGTCAAACCGGCCTGGGTTCCACCAGAGCTGGTGGCAAACACGATTGCATCCGGCTTGATGTGCATGTCTTTCAATTGAGTTTCAAGTTCAAGCATGGCAACAACATACCCAACGGATCCTATGCTGTTAGACCCACCAACAGGTATGACATAGGGTTTCTTCCCGACAGCCACAAGATCTTCAGCGACCTGGCTTAGTCTTCTATCCCTGTCTTTTCTGTCACAGTAATGTACATTGGCCCCAAATATTTTATCCAGTAAAAGGTTACCATTGGGAATTTCAGGCTTTTCCCCGTTTAAGACCAAGTGGCAAGATAGGCCGGCTTTTCTGGCTGCAGCTGCTGTCAAACGGCAGTGGTTGGACTGTAGTCCCCCAGCGGTAACCAACGTATCTTTTTCCTGCTTCATAGCTTCACCAATGAGAAATTCAAGCTTCCGGGTTTTATTTCCACCCATGCCAAGCAAGGTGACATCATCCCTTTTCATAAAAATAGCAGGGCCATTGAATGCCTTTGAAAATGATTCGAGATAGTGAATCGGAGTCGGAAATTCAGCCAGATGAAACCGAGGCAACATTTCTAAAATCATAAAGACAATCCTTTTAGTTCAGAATATATCCAATTTTTATGGGACAAACTTCCGTAAATTGCTATCCTAGTCCTGCTTCAGACTACGGACCGGAAGAACATGACCAGCATGATTATTGATACTATCGTAACAAGTGGTTCCTGATTCGAAATATACAATCCAGGCCAATGAAGAACAACTCTCAAGCGTTGTCGCGGACCAATGGTAACCTGAAGGAATATTCAAAAATAAATGGCCGTCAGGCAAAGCAGGGGCTCTTCTGCTAAAATCGATCAGAGTGCACAGTTCGTCCATTGTCGGCAGACGCCAGTCGCCGGTCGATGACCTGTCAGCAAGGACAAGCTCGGGATTCGGTCCACAGTCACCATCTTTTAGGCTTTTTGCTACCAGGATAGCATTTTCCCAATTCATCATCCCGAAACAATTTGCATTTTTTAGCCAGATGAGCCCGGTCAGATTATCGGTAAAGGTACCGTCATTGTTATCTGTAAAACGAGAAATGGGGATTGGTTGGTTCAGCAGAAGTTCTGCATACTGTCGATTAAATTCACAGGGAACAACATTCCCTCTCCAGTCATAGCAGGTTGAATTATGCGGGTTAACTATTCCGGCTAATGTATCATCATTTGCATGACCCCGGCAGCAGACCATACTCACCAGCATGAATGCCAAAGTAAAATATATGGGAGTCTTCACCATCTTCATCCTGGCCAGGAAGATCTTGGTATAAATGCCAGTTCGCTCAGCCACGCCTCCTGATCGCTGCATTTGGAACAGGTTAGCTTCCAGGGCCCTTTCAGAATAATATCTCTTGTGGCAGTCCCTCTATAGAGACGAGCAGCACAGCAGATAATATTCCCTTAACTATCTATCCGCTTAAAAGTATCCGTTATGTTTATGCCTCTTGATTTCAGTTCGGCCATGAAAAGATCAGGAGGGATGTCTTTGGCCGGTGAAAGAACGCCCTTTTTCTTTATTCTACCTTTCACTACCATTTCTGCGACAATACAGGCTGGGTAGGCCACGCCCATACTCATGGCCATCAATCCGGTATTCAGATCTCTTTCCACGACAAGTGAACACGTCATTAATATGCGCTGACCGTCTTTAAGGCCTTCAAACTCATTCAGCATCACCGCTAAATCTTTTTCATCATCTTTGTATTGCAGCCGAGGTGCCAGCAGTTTGGCCGTAAACTCGTCTGGCGTCAACTCACAGGGCAAACCCTTTACCGGCGTATCACCTAAAAAACCAAGCTGTTTCATCGGTTTCCAAAAATCACACCAGCCAGGCCATCGAAGTGAATACCTTCCGGTTTCGACAATTTTATCCTTAATATGCAACAAGTTGCAAAAATGGACAGCATCCCCATTGGGAATCGCTTCCAACCTGCCAAGACCCGGAAATTCGATTTGATGAATAAATTCATTGTCATGCTGAATGGCAGCTGGGATATGTATGATCTCGCGATCCTTTACCAGGACCGCATCTCTATTCTGGCTTTTCAAAACCGCATCCAAGTTCCAACTGACCTTGTAATTAATAGGATTGTCGCAGGCTGTTTTTTCGGGGATACCGCCGCAATAGGAATTGATCTTATACACCTCGTCGAAGTGTATCAAGCCATGCTGGTAGATGATAAGGTCGATTCCTGGATCGAGCCCACACTCCGGCACAATGGCAATACCTTTTTCTTTCGCTTTTGTGTCGAGATCAAGAATATCATATGCATAGTTGGTGTTGACAAGATGAACCCCACTATTAATCGCAGCCTCTGCAACGGTTCGAATGCATTGTGGTGGCAAAAAATCAAGAACGACATCAAATTTATTGCCCATTATGGACGCCAACGCTTTTGGGTCATCGGCATCTAACATCACAGATTGAATTTTGGCTGTGGTTAAAAATTCAAATGAATGAATGAGATCAGGTTGAATATCTGCACAGATTACCTGGTCAACACTTGGATTTCGCGACAAATCGTATAGTGCTGCTCTTCCTTGAATACCGCAGCCGCCTAAAACGAGCGCTTTCATTATTTTTAGACTCCAATTGAGATCAAATCTTTGAGTTAATCTGCATACTTGTTACGCCAGTGCTTTCTCCAGTTCTTTCACCGTGTGTTTTGAAAGTCCTAAAGTTTCCATTGTGCGCCTGGCTTCTCCTAAATAATCTCGATTCATCAATAGAGAAGCCAGTGTGATCACAGCCGACATAACCGGTGTCTTTACCCCGATCTGTTCCCCAAGTTTCTGGAAGAACACCAGACCATACCCCACATCCTCATTGAAATACCGGTAATCCAGGTTCCCCTGGGCCTTGACTCCCGCGAATCCAGGCGCGGTATTAAATCCACGGTCATATGTGGCTTCGGTCATATAGCCCTGGAGGACTCCCAATTCCGGGTCGGGAATGATCTCAATACCCAATTTTTTCCCGATGGCGATCCGCTCTCTATCAACCGCTTCGACCAGACGGCCAACCGCCGGCGTGACGCCCTGGTGATAAAAGTCGAAATCACCCTGGGTGCGTTCGATGAGCGCAACGTTCATCAGAGTAATAGCGGGATGAATGACTGGGTTGCCGTTCTGTAAACTGGTCTGAAGGATATTCCTGGCCGCGCTCATCGCCGGGTAGACATCGCGCACCTGCTCTAACACAAAATCGGTTTTTTTCGCCGGGACCGCCGCCATGAACAAGCCGCCTTTGAGTTTGTTAAAAATCCTGATTTTGCCAGGTTCAAGCAATCGAACAGCATACGGCAGTGTCGAAGTCTCTGCAACGACAATATTCTCATCACCAAGATCCAAACCGGCGCCGTTTTTAAATTCAATACTGCCGCCACAGGAACTTGGGTTTACGATTACGATCTGCCCTCGTTTGAGGAAGGGTTTACAGGCTTCGGCAAAGGGTCTGGTGCTGTACGCAGGGCCAACGGCATAGATGATGTCCGACCCGTTCAGCGCTTTTTCAATCTCATGGCCGGCGTAGCCCACCGGCTGAAATCCTTCGAGGACGCCCTGACAGTGGATGCCTCCGTTGTTTTGGACAGCCTGGATGCTCGCCGGAAATTGTTCAAAATCAAACAAACTGACCTGATGACCATGGGCCGCGCAGTCAAATGCAACAGCACAGCCCCCGTTTCCCGAACCCAATACAGCGACATTCATATCGTTATCCTCCTGATTTATCTGAGTGCGTGATAGGAATTGTTTTAAATTTACCGTGTGCCGGAACTCTACGAAGCTCAATCTACGACAACAAATTAATTGATAAAACGAGATTTGTAGAAACCTTCCATGGATTCGAACATATGAGATTTACAATAGACATTCATCTCCGCATATCAGTGGGTGAGGATCGATTTCAGAAAGCTCGCACCCCGCTCAGTCTGGGGGTTGGTAAAAAAATCATTGGGTGGCGCGACCTCGATGATCTGCCCTTGATCCATGAAGACAACCCGGCTGGCGACCTCTCTGGCGAATCCCATCTCGTGCGTAACCACCATCATGGTCATTCCGCCCTTGGCCAGATTCCGCATAACATCCAGGACTTCATTTATCATCTCTGGATCAAGAGCTGATGTAGGTTCATCAAAAAGCATGATCTTGGGTCGCATGCCCAGACCTCTGGCTATGGCCACCCGCTGCTGCTGGCCTCCCGAGAGTTGGGCCGGATAGTGATTAATTCTGTCGCCCAGCCCCACCCTGATGAGTGTCTCCTTACCGAGTTTTTCGGCTTCTTCTTTCTTGATTTTCCTAACCCTGATGGGGGCAATGGTTACGTTCTCCAAGGCGGTCATGTGAGGATATAGATTGAATGATTGAAATATAAACCCGATCTCCGCTCGAATCTTGGTCATATTGCTCTTTTTGTCATGGACATTCATGCCGTCGACAATAAGCTCGCCTTTCTGAATTGGCTCCAGGCGGTTGATACAACGAATCAGGGTGCTTT
>JAHEER010000012.1 GCA_024640625.1 Desulfobulbaceae bacterium | reverse complement strand
AGGTGTTGATGAAGAAAATAGACGCGCTCTAACAGGCTCATTGCTGGATTTAGCGTGGCGTGCGGCGATGCTTGACCGGCGGGATCTTCATCTGTTCCCGGTACTTGGCCACCGTGCGGCGGGCAATCTTGATATCCTGGTCGGCGAGCTTGTCCGCAAGCGCACTGTCACTGAGTGGTTTGGCCTTGTCCTCTTCCTGGATCAGTGTCCGGATGCGCGTTTTGATCGACTCGGACGCCAGGGCTTCTTTACCTTCCCGGGGAATTGCGGTGGAAAAGAAGAATTTGAGCTCGTAGATGCCCTGCGGCGTGTGGGTGTACTTGTTTGAGGTCACCCGGCTGATGGTCGACTCATGCATACCGATGTCTTCGGCGACATCGCGCAGGATCAGCGGTCTGAGATGGGCTGGCCCACGTTCGAAAAAATCGCGCTGAAATTTGAGGATGGATTCCATCACCCGGTAGATGGTGCGCTGGCGCTGATGCAGCGACTTGATGAACCACTCGGCGTTTTTTACTTTTTCGGTGATGTAGTTTTTTGATTCCTTAGATGCCGAAGCCGCGCCAGACTCCAACAGGGTTTTGTAATAATCGGAAATTTTCAGCCTCGGCATGTCGTCGTCGTTGAGACGTATCACATACTCGCCGTCAACCTTCTGCACGTACACGTCGGGCACCACGTAGTTGGTCGCCTCCTGGGCATAAGGCAGGCCGGGGTAAGGGGTGAGGTTTTCGGTGATGAAATCCACCGCCTCGATTATCTCAGCCCGTTTGCGGCCGGTGACCCGGGTGAGCATCTTGTAGTTTCTGTTCTCCAGCAAGTTGAGATGTTCCCTGATAATGAGCATCGCCAGTGATTCTTCCATGCCCAGCCGTTCGAGCTGGAGCTGCAGTGATTCCTGGACCGATCGGGCGGCTATCCCGGGAGGATCGAGCTCCTGGATGACCTCGAGCACGTAATCGGCGTCATCATAGACGCAGCCCACCTGCTCTACAATCTCATCGAGACTGGTCTCGAGAAATCCGTAGCGATTCAGATTGCCGATGATGTTGCGGGCTATCTCCCATTCGTCCGGGTCCAGCTGGTCGTGAGCAAGCTGCCACTGCAGATAGGCGGAAAGCCCGGGTTTTTCGGAGATGAAATCGAACTGGCTGGGGGCGTCTTCCTGGGGTCTCTCCCGAGAGAAGGAAAATTGGGTTTCATAGGTATTGGCGTATTCCTCCCAGTTGGTTTCAGCCATCGCGTCTTTCTGGGACACCGGCGGGGTGATCTCCTGCTCCTTGGCGGAGCTGTCCGGTTCAAGCGTAGAGGACAGACCGAAATCCTTTTCTTCAGTGCCGGCCTCGGTTTCACGATCAATCTCCAGGGCGGGATTCTGTTCGATCTCCTCCTGGAGAGCCTGGGTCAGGTCGAGGCGGTTGAGCTGCAGCAGCTTGATGGCCTGGCGCAGCTGTGGCGTCATCACCAGTTTCTGGGCCAGCTTCAGCTGTTGTCTTAATTCCAACGCCATCGTCTAAGATCGATTCATTTCATCGGGGGACACAATACGTATCGTGTCCCAAGTGGTTTTTTCCTATAAAGTTTCAAATCAAGCTCACAGAGGACACGAAACGTATTGTGTCCCCATCTGTTCCTTAATATCATAACACAACGCTACATCGAAAAATTTTCACCAAGATACATTTTCCTGGCGATCTGGCTCTCGATGATATCGCTGGCCACCCCGCTGGTCAGGATTGTGCCGTTGTTGACGATATAGGCAAAATCGCAGACCTGCAGCGTTTCCCGGACGTTGTGGTCGGATATGAGAATCCCGAGCCCCCTGTCCTTCAATCCGTAAATTATCTTCTGCAGTTCACCGACCGAAAGCGGGTCGATGCCGGCAAAGGGTTCATCGAGCAGAATGAACTGCGGCCTGGTGGCCAGTGCCCGCATGATTTCCACTCTCCGTCTCTCTCCTCCTGACAGGGCATGCCCCTTGTTGTCGCGCAGGTGCTCGATTTTCAGATCGGCGAGCAGTTCGTCGATCCGGTGGTTGATTTCGTTGGTCGTCAAGCCAAGCGGTTCGAGTACGATACGGACATTTTCCTCGACGGTCAGTTTTTTGAAGACCGATGGTTCCTGGGCCAGGTAGGTGATTCCTCGCAAGGCCCGTTTGTGGATCGGCAGATCGGTGATGATGTCGCCATCGAGCAGGACATTGCCCTCGTTGGGCTTGATAAAGCCGACGATGGAGTAAAAAGTGGTGGTTTTGCCCGCGCCGTTGGGACCCAGCAGACCGGCCACGTACCCGGTATCGACTTTCAGGCTGATGCCGTCGACGACGGTGCGGCTGCCGTAGATCTTGACGATATTTCGTGTTTCGAGTTGTGCCATGGAGGTGCGGTCCTTGGAAAATCAGATCTATTTCTGCATGATGGTCATCTTAACCCGTTGTTTCTTTTCTTCTTTCTTTTCCCCTTCGCCGATAACCGTGGTGGTACCGCCAACCACCTCCGACCTGCCTTCGTCTATGTAATAGACGATCTTTTCCCCGGCGATCATATTCTCACCTTGCCAGGCTTTGGCGTCGCCGATCAGCATCACCTTTCGGTTGCCCGAGTAGTAGATCATCTGGTCTGAGGTGCCCAGCCATTCGGCTGAACTCAACTCGACGTTGCCGACGCACACCAGCTTCTCGATCTTCTGCTCGGTGTCTGCTTCCTGGTCCTGGGTGGCCGCTTCATGGTAATAGACGGTCATTTCATCCGACAGTATCCTCAGGTCCCCCTGCTTGGCGTCAACATTGCCGAGGAAAAGAACGGTGTTGCTTTCCTCGGTCGAGGACATCTGATCCGCTTCCACTACGATCGGCGGTTCCTTTTCTTTGGCCCCTGCAGCAGGCTGAAAAATACCGCACATGACAAACAGTAAAATTGCTGAAATACTAAATATTTTAATTTTTCCCATAATGTTCTCCGGGTCTGACACGAAACGGATATGCAATTTACGAGCCTGTTATAACGTACCATGCACTGAATGTAAAGCAAAGCGCTATTAAAGCTTGGAAATGAGTCCTTTACTAAGATTGGACATGTCATTACTATTGGTCCTGTTCGATAAACTAGGCACCCATAGAGGGAAACCCATGAAAGAAAATATGGAACGGGCCAAGGTCCTGATCGAGTCACTGCCGTATTTTCAGGAGTTCCGCCACAAAACGGTGGTGGTCAAATACGGCGGCCATGCAATGGTGGACGAGAACCTGAAGAAACAGTTCGCCCTCGATGTGATCCTGCTCAACCAGATAGGCGTCAACGTGGTGATCATCCATGGCGGCGGACCGCAGATCAATCAACTGCTCGACCGCCTGGAAATCAAGCCGAGCTACGTTCAGGGCATGCGGGTCACTGACGGTGAAACCATGAATGTGGTCGAGATGGTACTGGTGGGCCGGGTGAACAAGGAGATTGTCAGCCTTATCAATCACAGCGGCGGCCGGGCGGTCGGTCTGTCAGGTCGGGATGGTGATCTGGTCTGCGCCAGAAAGATGCAGGTCAATGTCAGCGGCGGCGGTGATATGATCGAAAATGCCCCGCCGGAACTGATCGACCTGGGCCGGGTCGGAGAGGTAACCCAGGTCAACGCCGAGGTCCTGGAGACCCTGAAGAAGGAAGACTTCATCCCGGTGATCGCCCCAGTGGGTGTCGGCGAGGACGGGCAGGCCCTCAACATCAATGCCGATCTGGTAGCAGGCGCCATTGCCGGCGCCCTGAAGGCCGAGAAACTGATCCTGCTCACCGATGTGGAAGGCGTCAAAACAAAAGATGGGCAACTGCTGCGCTCGCTGAACAGGGACGAACTTGACGGCTTGATCGAAGACGGCACCATCAGCGGCGGCATGATCCCCAAGGTAAACTGCTGCCGAGAGGCCTTGCAGCAGGGAGTCAACAAAACCTATATCGTCGATGGCAGGGTCGAGCACGCCATCCTCCTGGAGATGTTCACCCACGAAGGTGTGGGTACGGAAATAGTCAGATGGAAAACACGAACGAGTCAATAAAGAACAGAGCAGACAAAGTTTTTATCGGCAACTATCTGCGCTATCCCGCAGCGATTGTGTCCGGAGCGGGCTGTGAGCTCATCGATGCGGACGGCAACCGATTCCTCGATTTCCTCTCCGGCATCGCCGTCTGTGCCCTGGGCCATTGCCACCCGGTGGTCACCGAGGCGATTGCTAAGCAGGCCGCACGATTGGTGCATGTCTCCAATCTCTACTACACGGAGCCGCAAACCGAGCTGGCCGAATTGCTGGTGCACAATACTTTTGCCGACAAGGTTTTCATGGCCAACAGCGGCGCCGAAGCCAACGAGGCGGCGATCAAGCTGGCCCGCATCGCCTCGGGGGCAGGGCGTTACGAGATCATCACCCTGCAGGGCTCTTTTCATGGCCGGACCCTGGCCACGGTGGCGGCCACCGCCCAGCCGAAATTTCATCAGGGATTCGAGCCGCTGCCCGAGGGGTTTGCCTACGCCGAGTTCGGTAACCGGGAGGCGATCGAACAATGCATTACCCCGCGGACCTGCGCCATCATGTGCGAGCCGCTTCAGGGCGAAGGCGGAGTGAGGCCCTTGCCTGAAGAATACCTGCAGTTTCTCAGACAGCTGTGCGACCAGCACGATCTGCTGCTGATTTTTGACGAGGTGCAGACCGGCATGGGCCGCACGGGCTCCCTGTTCGCCTATCAGCAACTCGGTGTGGTGCCCGATATCATGACGGTGGCCAAGGCGCTCGGCAACGGCATGCCCATCGGCGGTATGCTGACCAGCGAGAAGCTGGCTTCCGCCTTTGTCCCCGGCACCCACGCCTCCACCTTTGGCGGCAACCCGGTGGCCTGCGCGGCAGCGGTAGCCACCCTCAAGGTCATGTGTGCTGACGGATTTCTGGACGAGGTCAAGGCCAAAGGCGAGTATTTCAGGGCCCGGTTGGCAGAGGTGCAGCAGAAACATGCGCAGGTTGCCTCCCATGTCAGGGGGATGGGGCTGCTCAACGGCCTGGTACTCACCGAGGCCGGATGCGAACAGGGAACGGCCATCGTCAATGAACTCTACAATGAGAGGATCCTGATCAACTTTGCCGGCAACTGTGCGCTGCGCTTTGCCCCGCCGCTGATTGTCGACAGAGCCGATATCGACAGGGTCATTGCTGCGCTCGATCAGGTGTTGGCATCATTGTCTCTTTAAAAGCTACCCTTGACCCACCTCCACTCGAGTGATTCACTCGAGTGAAGGCCGAAATTCTTTGCAAATCGCCTTATATCTAGTAATGATAAATATTTTCCTGAGTTTTATTGGTTAAAGAACAATCAAGCCGTGAGCCAATTGACGAGCGCGGCTCATCTACAAGCAAGAGGAAGTACATGAGTGTGAATAAAATAGTGCTTGCCTATTCTGGCGGGCTCGACACCTCGGTCATTCTCAAATGGCTGATCGAGGAGTATGACTGTCCGGTGATTGCCTACTGCGCCGATATCGGCCAGGAAGAGGACTGGCAGGCGGTGATCGACAAGGGTATGGCGACCGGGGCGGAAAAGGTGGTGATTGCCGATCTCAAGGAAGAGTTTGTCGAGCACTACATTTTTCCGGCTTTCAGGGCAAATGCCATCTATGAAG
Source organism: Desulfobulbaceae bacterium (assembly GCA_024640625.1). Classification (GTDB taxonomy): domain Bacteria; phylum Desulfobacterota; class Desulfobulbia; order Desulfobulbales; family Desulfocapsaceae; genus JABDQA01. The sequence continues at coordinate 62,617 of JAHEER010000012.1, read as the reverse complement.
GATCCTACCTGCTCGGCACCTCACTGGCCCGGCCGCTGATCGCCAAAGAGCAGGTCAGAATAGCCCGGGCCGAGGGAGCGGATGCGGTAAGTCACGGAGCCACCGGCAAGGGCAATGACCAGGTCCGTTTTGAACTTGGCTATATCGGTCTCGAGCCCGGCCTGAAAATCATTGCGCCGTGGCGGGTCTGGGATCTGGACTCACGGACGAAACTGGTCGAGTTTGCCAAAAATCATGATATCCCGGTGCCGGTTACCAAGAAAAAGCCCTATAGCTGTGATGAGAATTTGCTGCATATCAGTTTCGAGGGGGGCATTCTCGAAGATCCCTGGAAGGAGCCGGACGAGGAGATGTTCAAGTTTTCCGTCTCTCCTGAACGGGCGCCCGACAAGCCCACCTACGTGGAGCTCGAGTTTATGGGCGGCAACCCGGTGGCCATCGACGGTAAAAAAATGCCGCCCTTTGAGTTGTTCTCAAGGCTCAACAAATTGGGCGGCGCCAACGGCATCGGCCGTTTGGACATGGTCGAAAACCGCTATGTCGGTATGAAGTCGCGCGGTGTCTATGAAACCCCGGGCGGCACCGTGCTGCGAACCGCCCATCGCGACCTTGAGACCATCACCCTGGACCGGGAGGTGATGAAAATTCGCGACCGCCTGATCCCCACCTATGCGGACATGATCTACAACGGCTTCTGGTTCTCCCCGGAGCGTGAGCTGCTGCAGACCACCATGGATGAGGCCCAGAAAACGGTCAACGGCACGGTACGGCTCAAGCTCTACAAGGGCAACTGCATCCCGGTCGGCCGCAAATCAGATCAGTCGCTCTACCAGGAGAGTTTTGCCACCTTCGAAGAAGACGATGTCTACGATCAGGGCGATGCCACGGGCTTCATTCGGCTGAACGGGCTACGCTTACGACTGCAGGCGTTACAGAATATGAAAAGTTGAGAAGGACAATGGCAGAAAAGCCCGTTTCAAAGAAAAGCCCCTCTTCCAAACTCTGGGGCGGCAGATTTGCGGAATCGACCGCGGCTTCGGTGGAGGCCTTCAGCGCTTCGATCGATTACGATTCCCGTCTCTACCGCTATGATATCGCCGGCAGCAAGGCCCATGCGACCATGCTGGCCGACAACGGGCTGCTGTCGAAAGGTGAGTTGAAGGCAATTATCGACGGGCTTTCGGCGATAGAAAAAGAGATCGACAACAACGAGTTTGATTTCCGGCAGGAACTTGAGGATATTCATATGAATATCGAAAAGGCGCTGGCCGACAGGATCGGTCCGGCAGGCGCCAAACTGCATGCCGCCAGAAGCAGAAACGACCAGGTGGCACTGGATCTTAAACTCTACCTGCGCGACCAATGCGACCTCCTGGTCGAGCTGCTGGACACTGTCCGTCGGGGATTCGCCCAGCTGGCAAGGACCTACCTGGGCGCCATCATGCCGGGCTACACCCATATGCAGCGGGCTCAGCCGGTCCTGGTTTCCCACCACCTGCTCGCCTATTTCGAAATGTTTTCCAGGGACCGCGAGCGGCTGCTCGACTGCCGCAAAAGGATCAACATATGTCCGCTGGGCGGGGCGGCCATGGCCGGCACCGGTCTACCGATCGAGCGGCAGCAGGTAGCTGAGCTGCTCGGCTTCGACGGGGTCACCGCCAATTCCATGGATACCGCCGGCGACCGAGATTTTGCCATCGAATTCGTCAGTTGCTGCGCGCAGATTCAGCTGCATCTCTCGCGACTCTGCGAAGAGCTGGTCCTGTGGGCCGGCAGCGAGTTCGATTTTGTGATGATCGGGGATAGGTTCTGCACCGGGTCGTCGATCATGCCGCAGAAGAAGAATCCCGACATTGCCGAGCTGGTGCGCGGCAAGAGCGGCCGCGTGGTTGGTTCACTGATGACCCTGCTGACCATCATGAAGGGCCTGCCGCTGACCTACAACCGTGATCTGCAGGAAGACAAGGAACCGGTTTTTGACGCCGTCGACACCGTGTCGGCCTCTTTGTCGATCATTGCCGAACTTTTGGAAAACCTGAAATTCAAGACTGACAAGATGCTCGCTGCCACTCAAAGCGGCTACATGACAGCCACCGATCTGGCCGATTATCTGGTGCTGAAAGATGTACCATTCCGGGAGGCTCATGGTATAGTTGGCAGAATAGTCGGTCATTGCATCGACAAGGGATGTGAGCTGGTGGATTTGACAGTGCAGGAGATGCAAGACTTTTCTCCTGCCATCGACAAGGATGTGTACGAGGTGATCAGCATTGATGGCTCGGTGCAGAGCCGCATATCAACCGGGGGCACAAGCCTGCAGCGCGTCGAGGAAGCGCTGAGTGCCGCCGAAAAACAAGTGGGGATTGCATGATGAGATTCGGATTTGCATCAGCGGTGTTGTGTGCGGTGGTTTTGAGCGTGGCCGGGTGCGGTTTCAAAACCGATCCTGTTCCTCCTCAGAACGTGGTTCCCAGGCCGATCGACGATCTGACCTATGCGATCGACGAGACCGGGGTGACGCTGCGCTGGACCTACCCGGAGAAGTCGGTCAACGGGGACGAACTGACCGAGATATACTCCTTCGACGTCTACCGTGCGGTGGTGCCGCTCGACGATTTGTGCGAGACCTGCCCGATTCCCTTTGGCGAGGCCACTGAGATACCCGGCGGTGCGACGGCCGATGGCGGCACGAGAAGGGTCGGCGAGTACAATACCTCGCTGTTGCGCCCCGATCACAAATACTTCTTTAAAATGACCTCCAGGATCAGCTGGTGGGCGGCCAGCACTGACTCCAATATCGTTTCCTTCGTCTGGCAGACGCCACCGTCTGTTCCGGCAGGGTTCAAAGTTGAATCAGGCGATGGCCAGGCAGCACTGAGCTGGCAGCCGGTGACCACGCTGATCGATGGTTCTGCAGCGCAGAAAAAGGTTCTCTACCAGGTGTCGCGCAGCGAGGGAGGTAAAGAATTCGCCCCCCTTGGCGATCCGAGCGGAGCAACGAGCTATGTGGACCGCGGTGTTATCAATGGAAGGACCTATTTTTACAAAGTGCAGAGCCTGATGATGCTGGGCAATGACAAAGTCTCCGGCGGGGTGACCGACATTGCCGAGGCGACACCGCTGGACCGCACTCCGCCGGACGCGCCCACCAGCGTGCGGGCCTCGGCGACGGCTGCGGGAATCAGAGTATTCTGGGATCGTCCCGATGATCCGACGGTGGCTGGTCACCGAGTCTATCGCCGGAACGAGGGGCAGACAACTGCTGAAATGATCGGTGAAGTAAACATGCCTTCATCTATTTTCGTCGACAAGTCGGCACCTGAAGGCAGCAGACCGTATTATTCGGTGACAGCTTTTGACGACGCCGAACCGGCCAACGAGTCACAACCATCTCCTGAGGCGACGGTCAGATAAACTATAGACGGTGTTGCAGTAATGAAGCTGGATTTCCCGATTACGATTACCAAGATGAGCGGGGCCGGCAACGATTTCATTGTTATCGATCATCGGTCCGGGTTCATTCCTGAACCATACCAGCCTCAATTCGCCCAGCTCGTCTGCAGGCACAGTTTCTCGGTGGGGGCGGACGGCCTAATCCTGATCGAGGAGAGTGCTACCGAAGATTTCTCCTGGCGCTTCTACAACAAAGACGGCTCGGTTGCCGAAATGTGCGGCAACGGCGCCCGCTGTGCTGCGCGTTTTGCCTGGCGCAAGGGGATTGCCGGTCGGCGGATGCGTTTTGCGACCCTGGCCGGAGTGATCGAAGCGGAGCTTATCGGGGAGCAGGAGCATGTCAGGGTTACCATGACCGACCCCTCCGATTATCAGGATTCCCTGCTGATCACACTAGGGGAGAGCGAGAAAGAGGTGTTTTTCATCAACACCGGTGTTCCCCATGCGGTGGTCTTTGTCGACTCTGACAATCCCCCGGTGGAACACTGGGGTCGGACGCTGCGTTATCACGAGCACTTCGAACCGGCCGGCACCAATGCAAATTTCGTCAAGATACTCGAGGATGACGAGCTGCTGGTGCGCACCTATGAGCGCGGGGTGGAAGCCGAAACCATGGCCTGCGGCACAGGCGTGGTGGCCGCCGCCATTGTGGCCGCCCGGCAGGGGTTGGCCGAGTCGCCCGTAGACGTGACGACCACCGGGGGCGAGCAGCTTGTCGTCCAATTCTCCCTGCAGGAAAGCACCGTGGACGACGTCCATCTGCAGGGGCCGGCCAGAATCATCTACGAGGCGGAACTGTCGGCAGAAGCACTTTTATGATAACGTTTTGATTTATTTACATAAGATCGAATAAATGACAACAGGCTAGCTTGGGAAACGTCTCTTCAAAGCAGCCGATAACTTAATAGGAGGTGAAGCCATGGAACGCTTTCACGGCGCGTTAACTGCCCTGGTAACTCCATTTATCGATGGCAAGCTGGATGAGAAGGGGTTGGTCGACCTGATCGAATTTCAAATCGAGAACGGTATTCACGGTATCGTTCCCTGCGGTACGACAGGAGAATCGGCTACCCTTGCTTTCGATGAGCACAAACGGGTAATCGACCTGACGGTCAAAACGGTAAACGGCAGGGTTCCCGTGGTGGCCGGCACGGGCGCCAATAACACCCTCGAGGCGATCGAACTCACCGAGAGTGCCAAAGACAGCGGCGCCGACGCGGTGCTGTCGGTGGCCCCGTATTACAACAAGCCAGGTCAGGAAGGCTTGTACCTCCATTTTAAAGCCATCGCCGAGGCAGTGGATATCCCCGTGATACTCTATAACGTGCCAGGCAGGACAGTGATTCATATTCTGCCTGAAACGGTGGCCAGGCTGGCACATATTGATAACATCATCGGCATAAAAGAGGCCTGCGGCAGTCTCGAGCAGATAAGCGACGTGATTCGCTTCTGCCCCGACGACTTTATCCTCCTCTCCGGCGACGACTTCACTTCGATGCCCACCGCCCTGATTGGCGGCAAGGGGGTGATCTCGGTTATCTCCAACGTCGATCCGGCCGGCATGGCGAGAATGATGGAAGCTGCCCTGAGCGGCGATCTGGGCAAGGCCAATGAAGAACATTACCGGCTCTTTACCATGATGAAGCTGATGTTCAAATCGCCCAGCCCCGGCCCGGCCAAAAAAGCACTGGAGATGCTCGGCCGCATTCAGGACGGGAGTCCGCGGCTGCCGATGACTCCGGCCGACGATCAGACTACCCAGGCGTTGGTTGAGGAGATGAGCAGGCTGGGAATGCTCTAGAAACGGCACTTTTGTTCAATATCTTCGTTGCGCTCGAAATTTTATCCTGCGCCTCGATCTTGCAACAAAATGACTCGTTTCTGAATTATTTTGGGGACACAATACTTATCATGTCCCGCGGGACATGATAAGTATTGTGTCCCCCCATAGAGGAGAATACGATGATGAAGGTAATCGTGGCCGGTGCGGCGGGCAGAATGGGAAGAAGGATCGGCTATATGGTCGATCAGCATCCCGCGCTTACCTACACTGGCGCATTTGAGGCTCCGGGGAGCGAACATATCGGCCGCGACGCCGGAGAGCTGGCAGGACTTGGGGCCAACGGGGTGAGCATCGGCGAGGGGCTGGCGTCAGTCATTGATTCGGGTGATGTGATTATCGATTTCACCTTTCACCAGGCCACCATGGAATTCGCCCGGCTTGCTTCGACCAAAAACAAGGCAATGGTCATCGGAACCACCGGTCTGAGCTCAAAAGAACTTGCCGAGTTGTCCGAGCTGGCGGACAATTTTCCCTGCGTTCAGGCACCAAATATGTCGGTCTGCGTCAACGTGCTCTTCAAGCTTGTGCAGAAAACGGCGGCACTACTCGGTGGAGATTACGACATCGAAATCATCGAGACCCATCACAACAAGAAGAAAGACGCTCCCAGCGGAACCGCTCTGAAGCTTGGCGAACTCGCCGCCGAAGCCCTTGGCAGCAGACTCGAGGACGTTGGCGTCTTCGAGCGGTCGGGCATCATCGGCGAGCGTACCCCCGGCGAGATCGGCATTCAGACCATCAGGGCCGCGGATATCGTCGGGGAGCACACGGTCTATTTTGCCGGTCCCGGAGAGCGCATCGAACTTACTCACCGGGCTCAGACCCGGGACCATTTTGCCCGAGGGGCGACGGTGGCTGCGGCCTGGCTCGAGGGCAAAGCCAACGGGATGTACTCGATGTTCGATGTGCTCGACCTGCAGAACTTCTAGAATCCAGCGCCATTGACAGCAGTAATGGAGACGACCGAAACGGTATTTATCGGCCTGGGTTCCAACCTCGGTGACAGTGCCCAACTTTTGCGGGAGGGTTGGGAGCTGCTTGGTCGGCACCAGGAAATTCGTCTGGATACCATCTCTCTTCCCTATCTTTCCTCACCGGTGGGAATGGCAAGCAACTGTTGGTTCATCAATGCCGTCGGCAAGCTGACGACATCGCGCACTGCCGGCGAAATTCTCGATCTTCTGCTCGATACCGAAAGGCGTCTTGGGCGAACCCGGGACGCTATGAAACTGGGGTATCAGGATCGAGAAATTGATCTCGATCTTCTCTATTTCGGTGCCGCAGTCATCGCTACCCCGCGCTTGACGTTACCCCACCCTCACAGAAACGATCGGCTTTTTGTATTGGAGCCGATGGCAGCCATCGCCCCCGAATTCATCGATCCCGAGACCGGGCACTCCATCGCGGAGATGCATCGGCGGCTGACGCAGAGGATCGCATCGGGAAAGATCGAAGCGCAGGAAATCTCTGCAGGGGTCTGGCCCCTCGCTAGCTAGCGACAGGTCTGCACATCATCCCCGCAGCAGGGGTGTTCGCTGCGGGGATGGCCCTCACATCCTCTGGCGGCTGCTCGCCATCCTATTTTGACCGGGTGCTTTGAACTTATGTCGCTATCTGCGAAAATCCTGGGAAGGTGTCCACAACCGTTGAGAATATTTTACATTTTCTGTAAAGCGACTATAATACAGCATGGTGAAGGGGTGATTTACGCTATCCAAGCCTGTTGCAGCATACATTTATATGAGGCGCGCACGTGGGTCCACTGAGAATACTGATTCTGGCAGTTCTTTTCTATCTTGGCTACCGCCTGATCAAGTCCAATTTCACTAAATCAGGCGAAGATCAAAAGAGTGAGGATCAAGAGGTTCGCCCCGGCGGCGCAATCACCGACGTGCTCATTGAAGATCCGGTGTGCCACAAGCTGGTGCCCAAGCAGCAGGCCTATACCCTGGAGGCAGACGATGGAGTCCACCATTTTTGCGGTAAAGAATGCGCCGACAAGTTTACCGCCGACCGGGAAAAAAGCGATCCAGACGGATCACCCGATCAACAATGAGAGAGGTGATTCGCCGGATGGATACCATGGAGGCCAGCCAAGCCAAAGTGCTTAGATCATTATCTACACTGACGGTGACGATAATGGTGCTGCTCATCAGCCAGACGGCGGTGGCCTCACTCTATGTGTGCAAGGATGCCAGAGGGAAAAAATATTTTTCCAACATGCCCGAATCGGGGCGCTGCGTGTCCTACAACACCAGGAAACTGGGCGTTATTTCCTTTTCAGGGAAGTGGCCGGGCTATTCAAGCAGTTCCTATAAAAATGTCCGCTATCACAAGCAGATCGATTATTGGGCCAAGCGCTACAACATTGATCCCAACCTGATCAAGGCAATCATCAAGGCGGAATCGGGTTTTGACCGCTATGCCGTCTCCAAGAAAGGCGCCCAGGGTCTGATGCAGCTCATGCCGGACACCGCCAGGGAAATGAGAGTCTCGGACCCGTTCAATCCGGAGCAGAATATCGCCGGTGGTGTTCGCTACCTGCGCACACTTCTGAAGATGTTCAACGGCAACCTGGTGCTCAGCCTGGCGGCCTACAATGCCGGGCCGGGTCAGGTCAAAAAGGCCGGTGGTGTTCCGCGAATAAGCGAAACAAAGCGCTACATCAAACGGGTTCTCAGTTATTATGACCGCTATGCCAAGGCGTGAGCGCGATGCGTGGTCTGAGGCACCGACTCTAGCCCTTATTCCAGCAGCGGTTTGAGCCATGATAGTACTCAACGCTCTATTCCCTATTTTCGGCCTGCTTATTCTGGGCGGCGCGCTCAAAAAGTTCAATCTCACCAGCGACTCTTATCTCAAAGTTTCTGATAAACTGGTATATTTCATTTTTTTTCCGATCATGCTCTTCTGGAAGGTCGGCGGTGCACCTCAAGGCGGCGGGGATCAACTCAGTTTCGTCGCAGTTACTCTGCTGGCGCTCGCCTCGATGTTTGTCATCAGTGGGCTGGTGATTAAATTCGGTCCGGTTTCAGCGTTTGAGGCGGGATCGTTTTCCCAGAGTTGTTATCGTTTCAACACCTATATCGGCGTGGCGGTAATCCTCAACTCCCTGGGTGAGGCGGGGATCGCCTACTTCGGCATTCTCATCGCGATCACCATTCCGCTGGTCAATGTCTTTGCGGTGGCAACCCTGATCTGGTTTTCAGGTTATGAAGGCAGGGCCTCAACACGGGGCAAGATATTTCTCAAGGCGCTGATCGGCAATCCCCTGATCATCGGCAGCTTCGCCGGTGCACTCTATGCGCGGCTGGTGGGCGTGTTCCCGGAATTCATCGACAACACCCTGGCGCTCATGTCGATGGTGACCTTGCCTTTGGCACTTATTTCGGTCGGCGGAGCCCTTTCGTTCAAAGGGGTACAGAAGTATCTGCCACTCTCGCTGCTGGGCGCCGGCTTGAAACTGGCTCTGTTTCCCTGTCTTGGGTTTCTCTTCTACAAATTATTTCATATTGATGGCATAGCCTTCAAGACCGGTATGATCTTCTTGTGCCTGCCGGCTTCGACCATGATCTATGTTCTCTCCTCCCAGCTCAACAGCGACACCGAACTGGCCTCGGCCTCCATCGTGGTGTCAACCCTGCTGTCCTTCATTTCCCTGTCCGTGGCATTGCTCTTGTAAGAGCTTTGATTACCAACCATGCTCGAATAACCCTCTTCAGGTCCCTGAGCACTGGAAAAACTCGAGGAGCAAAGATAATATCAGGAACTACAGGACAGCATCGAGCAGCCGGGCCTATTACGGGCCCATTCCGGCCTTTTGGCAGCGTAGCGCTGACGTTCGGGCTGCTCGTCATAGGGATTTCTGAACAAATCGAGAAGCTCCTCCACTTCTGAGTAGTCCCCTTGTTCAACCTTGTCGATGGCCTGCTGGGCCAGATAATTTCTGAAGACGTATTTGGGATTGACCAGGTTCATCCGTTTTCGCCGCTCCTCATCGTCCAGCTCGTTGCGCCGCATTCTCAGCCGGTAGAGGTGCAGCCAGCTCTTCAGGTGGTTGAGGTGATCCTGATCGATGTCGTCGGGGGCATAAAAAGCGTCCGAGACTATTTCCAGAAGCCTGTCGCCGTTCTTTTCGGACATCTCCAGATGGGCCAGATTCCTGAAGAAAATGGTCATGTCCGTCTCGGTTTTGGTGAGCAGCTCCAGCAGGGATGAGATCAGCTGATCGTCGTTTTTTTCAGTGGTGTGCAGCCCGAGTTTGGCCTTGAGCGTCCGCTGCCATTCTTCCTGAAAGGTGAACCTGTAGGTGTCGAGCGCCTCCTGCAGCCTTTTTTCTTCTTTGACCACCGGGTAGATCGCGTTGGCCAGCTGCATCAGGTTCCACTGGGCCATGTAGGGCTGGTTGCCATAGCAGTAGCGCCGGCCCTGGGCGTCGGTGGTGTTGGGTGTCCAGGTCGGGTCGTATCCTTCAAGCCAGCCATAGGGACCGTAGTCGATGGTCAGGCCAAGCACCGACATGTTGTCACTGTTCATGACCCCGTGGACGAAGCCGACCCGCATCCAGTGCACGATCATTATAGCCGTCCTGCGGCACACTTCCGTGAACCACTCCAGGTAGCTGTCCACACCGCTGGATTCGTTTATACCAGGAAAATCGTTTTTTATGGTAAAGCGCAGAAGCTCTTCGAGTAAATCGTATTCCTTGCGGGCCGAAAAGATCTCGAAATTGCCGAACCTGAGGAACGACGGTGAGGTCCGGCACACCACCGCACCCGGTTCAAGCTCGGGATGACCATCGTAAAACATGTCGCGCAGTACCCGATCGCCGGTCAGGATAAGGCTCAGAGCCCGGGTGGTGGGAATACCCAGATGATGCATGGCCTCGCTGCAGATGAACTCACGCAGCGATGAGCGCAGTACCGCCAGCCCGTCTGCGGAGCGGGAGTAGGGCGTTGGCCCGGCCCCTTTGAGCTGGAGCGTCCAGCGTTGATTGCCACCGTTGACGACTTCACCGAGATTGATGGCCCGTCCGTCGCCGAGCTGGCCTGCCCAGGTGCCGAACTGGTGGCCGCCATAGCACATCGCATAGGGCTTCATGTCGGCGAGCACCAGGTTGCCGGAGAACATGTCGGTGAACCAGGGAGAGCGGCAATCTTCCTCGCGCAGTCCCAGCTCTGCCGCCGCTTCTTTTGAATAGGCCACCAGCACCGGCGCGGAAACGGGCGTGGGCGCCACGAAGGAATAGCAGGCTCCGGTGACCTGGCGTCGTGTGTTGTGGTGATCCTGGTCACCGGGCAGTGTATCGGCAAAGTGGTTTTCGAAGGCCAGGGCAACTTCGCTGTGGTCGGAGACTGACGTGTGCATCTAAAGGGAAAACCTCGATAAGGGTGAATCTGCGCTATACTTTTACAATTAAGTAATCATGCCACAATGTGGTTGCAAGGAAGGGCAGGGTCAGAACCGGCGTCACTTCGATTCCAACAGACAGGAGGCGTCGATTCTGGGATTGAGAATAACGGCTAGAAGATCAGCTGAATGGAGCCGGTTACGCTCACCTGAACTTTGGACTCTCCTGCTTCAACGCTGGGCGCAGCCGCCCGGGCTGCCATGGCCTCGGCCTGGACGACGGCGCGGTAGGGCATGGGAGAGCCGTTTTCATCGATGGATAGATTGACCAGCCGATAATCCTGGGCCTTCAGAGTCCGGGTGACCAGTTCGGCTTTGCTACGGAATGCTTCCAAGGCTTCGGTGATCAGGGTGCCGAGCTCCTCCTCACGTCTTTCAGGGCTGACCTGAAAACGCATGGAGACGATCTGCAGCTGCTGCTGAAGGGTTCCCGCCATCTTCGTTAAGGCTTCGATGTCATCACTCTGCAGCTGCAGTTGCTGGCTTGCCGACCAGCCGGTGATGGTCTTGTTCTGGTAGACCGGGCGGGTCTGATAGTTTAAAGTCCGATGTTTTATGTTCTGGTCGGCAGAGATAATCGTGTCGGCCCAGGCCATGATCTCATTGACGCTTTGGGCTGCATCACTGCCGCTGTTCTTCTGGGCCGCAGCCTGCATGATCACCACCATGACGTCGTTGGCCACTTCCTTGGCCTGTTCTGCTCTGAGATTGATGATGTTGAACTGCATCTGTTCATCGGCAAGAGCCAATGAGGTGACGGTGAAAACCAGGGCTGCGGTAAAAACGGCAATTTTTTTCATTGGAATCTCTTCATGAGGTGGATTATTGATCAAGACTTAGATTTACATTCCAACATAATTACAATAGTGTCTATTTCCAGCAAAACATGAAGAGATACGTGGAATGACCAGCGACCTTTTTGGAGCACCGGAGAGCGCCACTAACCCAAAACAGTGAAGGAGCATGACATGACGATCGAACTGCCGATGAGCAATGGCGAACCCTATCGGCTGCAGCCGCAGAAAATAATCTGCCTGGGCCTCAATTACTATGAGCACATCAAGGAAAGTGCCGAGGCCGACAGTGAACGCTTCAAGGACGAGATACCGGCTGAGCCGATTCTCTTTCCCAAAACGCAGAATACCCTGGTCGGCCCGGGCGAGCCCATTGTCATCCCCGCCTTTCTCGATGATTACGGCTTCAGGACCTGCCGGACCGACTACGAGGGTGAGCTCTGCGTGATTATCGGCAAGGGCGGTAAGAATATCCCCGAGGCCGAAGCCTATGACCATATCCTTGGCTATACCTGTTTCAACGACGTGAGTCAGCGAAATTTTCAGAAGCACGATCAGGCGGGCTGGTTTCGCGGCAAGTCTCTCGATACCTTTGGGCCCATAGGTCCCAAGGTCGTTATCCACGAAGAGATCGGCGATCCTCAGAATCTGGCCATTCAGACGAGGCTGAACGGCGAGGTGGTGCAGGATGCCAATACCAGCCTGATGATTTTTCCCATCCGCGAGACCATTGCCTTTATCTCAAAGCAGTTCACCCTGGTGCAGGGTGATCTGATCGTTACCGGAACACCCAAAGGGGTGGGTCCGCTGGCCCCTGGCGATGTGGTTGAGGTTGAAATTGACAAAATAGGGATACTGAAAAACCCGGTCGAACGCGAATAATCACCAATGGTTTCAACAACTTACGCCACGCTGTCGTAATTGATCGAGGCTCCGAATTTTAGTAAGGTATCCTCATTACCACGCATCACAATGAGGAGCAGCGATGAATTATCCAGTATGGTATTTGCCGGAGATAGGCGGTGGACTGCTGATCGCAATAATTGCGGTTCTGCACGTGTTCGTTTCCCATTTCGCCGTGGGCGGCGGACTATACCTGATCTATGCGGAAAAAAAGGGCTTAGGGGAAGGCTCCGAGGCCATCCTTGACTTCACCTATGGTACGCCGGATCGATCGCCCTGAGAAATTCAACAGATTTGAGACACCGTCCAGCCCGGACGGATGCCGATAAAAACCTTGACATGGCGGGTCACCCTTTTATAACAGCACGGTAGTGTTGCGATAAAATTCCGAAAGAATAAGGAGAGAGGGTGATGCGCCTACTGGTACTAGTTTTTACGGCGGTTCTATTGAGCGGTTGTGCGGCTGCGTTAGCCAAACATTCACGCACGATCCTGATGAATTCCGAAGGAGAGCGGCAGGAGTGTACCGTCGATATGCTCCGCACCCAGGCGTCTTATCAACGCTACGACCAGTGCATTAAGTCCTTTGAGGAAAAGGGATACAAAATCTGGGGTCAGTACTGAGCATCTCCGCACACTCTCACTTCCTCACCCCGGATAACACGTGGCGCCCACCAGCCCCCCAGATAGAAATTGGACCCTGATCGAGGGATGGGTATCAATAAGCTCCAATATCGTCCTCTTTTTCCTCAAGCTCTGGGTGGGGCTGATTACCGGTTCCGTGGCCTTGACGGCCGATGCCTATCACACGCTTACTGATTCTATTAGTTCTGCAATTGTTATTTTCAGCGGGTGGCTGAGCAGGAAGCCCGCCGACGAAAAGCATCCCTTCGGCCACGGCCGAAGCGACCTGATCTGTTCGGTGATCATCGGGGTAATGCTGGTCCTGATCGGTTTCGAGTTCCTGCTCAAGTCGGTGGAGCAGATCAAGAGCGGAGTTGGGGTCGATTATGGTAAAGCGGCGATCATCGTTACCATCTTTTCGATCCTGGTCAAAGAACTGATGGCCCAGTTCGCTTTCTGGGCCGACCGCAGGAGTGAAAACTCGATCCTCAAGGCGGACGGCTGGCATCACCGCACGGATGCACTTTCTTCGGTCCTAATTCTGTTCGGAATACTCTGCGGCTCCTTCGCCGAGTGGATCGACGGGGTCTTGGGTGTACTGGTGTCGCTGATGATCTTTTACGCCTCTTATGAAATTTTGAGAGATTCGGTGAGCCGTCTGATTGGGGAAACACCAGACCGCGACCTCATTAAAAAAATTGACCTCATCATCGACGATATGAACCTCGATGTTCGGCCCCACCATTTTCACCTGCACCGCTATGGCGACCATATTGAACTTACCTTTCACCTCACCATGGACGCCGGCCTGACCCTCGATGAGGCCCACGAACACGCCCACCGGATCGAGCGGACGCTGCGCGATAAGTTGGGAATCGAAGCAACCATCCATATGGAACCTGAAGGACACACATGATGCGACCGATAGATCTGAGAAGCGATACGGTGACCAGGCCCAGTCCGGAGATGCGTGAGGCCATGGCCGGCGCTGTGGTGGGAGATGATGTTTTTGGAGATGACCCCACGGTTAACAGGCTTGAGGAAACGGCCGCAGCTTTGCTTGGCAAAGAAGCGGCGATTTTTGCCCCGAGCGGCACCCAGACCAACCTTATTGCTCTGTTGGCGCATTGCCAGCGCGGCGATGAGTATATCGTCGGTCAGACGGCTCACACCTATCGATACGAGGCCGGCGGGGCCGCCGTTCTTGGCTCCATTCAGCCCCAGCCGCTGGATCTAAATCCCGACGGCACCTTTGATCTGGAGCGGGTGGCCCAGGTGATCAAACCTGACGATTATCATTTTGCCAGATCCAGACTGCTCTGTGTGGAGAACACCCACAACGGTCTGGCGTTGCCGCTCGATTATCTTGACCAGGTTGCCGAGTCTGGCGCTGCACACGGACTGAGCCTGCATCTCGACGGGGCCAGGATTTTCAACGCTGCGGTGAAATGCGGTGTCGGCGTTGCCGACATCGCTAAGCATTTCGATACCGTGTCCGTCTGCCTGTCAAAGGGGCTCGGGGCACCAGTCGGGTCAGTGTTGTGCGGTGACCAACCGACCATCGCCAGGGCCAGGCGATGGCGCAAGATGGTGGGCGGCGGTATGCGTCAGGCCGGCATCATCGCTGCTGCCGGGCTCTTTGCTCTCGAGCACAACACCGCACGGCTGCAGACCGACCATGAGCACGCCCGTCTGTTGGCCGGAGGTCTGGCTGAAATTGATGGGTATCGGGTGGAGTACGACGAGGCTCAGACCAATATGGTCTTTGTCTCGCCGCCCGCCGACAGGGTGTCGAGACTGCAGGCCTATCTGGCCGAACACCAGGTGCTGATCCTCGGCGGCAGCAGAATCAGACTGGTGACCCACCTCGATATCAGCAGGAAGGATATCGAAGCTGTCATCGAACTGGTCAAGTCCTATCGCGCCTGACCGCCTGATGGGGCCGAAAGGAGAGCGTTAATTTATCAGTAATTATTGATCTTTTGTTGCATATTACTGATTAGGAGGGCGCGGGAGCATGACCGGGTGTTTTGCGCTGTGCGTGTTGTGCTTGTGTCTTGTCGAATGGTGGGATCCCATCTTTTTTTTATCCAAAAGACATGCTTCTGTGGTATTCTTCCGCAGCCGTAGCGTTTTGTGCACAACAAGCACAGATGCTTGCGGAGGGTTGTCCAGTCGGCACAAGGTGCGGCAATTATGTGAATAAACACGAAAATCACCTTTGCTTGACAGGGGGCGGTCCCGCTTGGTAATTGAAGCGGAGTTTGGTTTTGACAGGTTGCTCTGTGCAACACATTAATGCAGTAACAGCCCAGTGTGAGGTGTCTTGATGTCTGCAGAATTGGTTCTATCCGGCGCGATCTTCATTGGCCTTGCCCTCCTGATTCCCACCATCATGGTACTGACCGCGGTTCTCGGGCCCCGCTCTGGCGGTGAAGCCAAAAATGACCCCTACGAGAGCGGTATCAAGCAGGTGGTCGGGATGGCGGACCAGAAATTCAGCGTCAAATTCTACCTGTTGGCAATTCTTTTTCTGATCTTCGATATAGAGGCTGTGTTCATGTATCCGTGGGCGGTAAGTCTCCGGGAATTAGGCGTAATTGGTTTCGTTGAGATGACCGTGTTCATTCTCCTGCTTCTCACCGGATTGATTTACATCTTAAGAAAAGGGGTGCTCAATTGGCGTTAGGAATAGAAGCCGGTCTCGGAGACTCGGTATTAACGACTAAACTGGATGAGATTATCAATTGGGGCCGGCAGTACTCGCTCTGGCCCATGGTCTTCGGTACGGCCTGCTGTGCTATCGAGTTCATGAGCGCAGCCGCCTCCCAGCACGATATTTCCCGCTTTGGCGCCGAAGTGGTTCGTTTTTCGCCGCGGCAGGCGGATTTGATGCTGGTGTGCGGTACCATCAGCTACAAGCAGGCCCCCATTCTCAAGCGCATCTATGACCAGATGCCGGATCCCCGCTGGGTTGTCGCCATGGGCGCCTGTGCGAGTTCAGGCGGGATTTACGACAACTACTGCACGGTGCAGGGCATCGACACCGTGATACCTGTGGATGTCTTCATCTCTGGCTGCCCGCCGCGTCCCGAAGCGGTGCTCGACGCCCTGATGAAGATTCAGGAAAAGATACAGACCGAAAGCGTGTTGGTTGACCGCCATAAAGATTTCAAAGGAATCCTCGATTGATTATGACTGATTCGCTGACAGACAAACTGCAGGTGCTTTTCCCTGAGATCGAGCCGCGAACGGTACTCGACTGCACGGTAATCGATATTGATCCGCAAGCGGTGCCCCAGGTAATGGAACGGCTCAAGACCTACCCGGATCTTGGTTTTTCCCTGCTGCTCGATATCACCGCCATTGACTATCTCACCTATCCGCAGAAGCCCGCCGCCAGGTTCTGTGTGGTCTATACCCTGCGCAACTGGGAGCGCAACTGGCTGCTCCAGGTGCGCACGCCGGTGGCTGACCCCGAGCATGGTGTGGAATCTGTTGCCCATCTGTGGGGCTCTGCCGACTGGGCCGAGCGCGAGGTCTACGACCAGTATGGAATCATTTTTAGAAACCATCCCGATCTCAGGCGGATACTCAACCACTGGCAGTTCGAAGGCCACCCGCTGCGCAAGGACTACGACATTTTCAAGGGCCAGATCTGCTACGAGGCCGACAGTCTCGAGAAAGAGATCAGGGCCCGGTTGGCCTCCAAGGGGATAGACGAGAGCACCATGCAGGACATCAACACCGAGATGATGTTTCTCAATCTCGGACCGTCCCACCCGGCCACCCACGGCGCCATCAGGATTTTCACCGCCCTCGACGGCGAGACCATCATGGCCAACGTCAACGAGATCGGCTACCTGCACCGCGGCTTTGAGAAAACAGCGGAAAACCGCACCTACAACCAGATCATTCCGCTGACCGATCGGCTCAACTATTGTTCGGCCCTGATGAACAACATCGGCTATGCGAAGGCGATCGAGTCCTGGCTGGGGCTCGAGATCACCGAGCGGGCCATGTTCATGCGGGTGGTTCTGTCCGAGTTCTTCCGGGTCCAGGATCACCTGGTCTGCCTGGCTGCCAACCTGGTCGATATGGGCGGGCTGACCAACTACTGGTATCTCTACAATGAAAAGGAGGCCTCCTACGATTTCATCTCCCGGCTGACCGGGGCACGGCTGACCAGCTCCTTCACCCGTATCGGCGGCATGTACCGTGATTTTTACGAGGGCTGGGAAGACGATATGGAGCAGCAGCTCAAGGCCATCGAGAAGGGCGTAAACGATTCGCTCAAACTGGTGCTCCAGAACCGCATCGTTCACGACCGGACCCAGGGCACCTGCGTGCTCAGCCCGGAAACGGCCCTCTCCTATGGCTATACCGGCCCTAATCTGCGCTCCACCGGGGTCTCGTTCGATATCAGAAAAGACAACCCCTACTACAATTACGAATCCTTCGATTTTTGCGTTCCGGTCGGCAGCCACGGCGATGTTTACGACCGCATCATGGTCCGCTTCGAAGAGATTTTCGAATCAATCAAGATCATCCGGCAGGCCATGAAGATGATTCCCGAAGGCCCCGTGTTCGTCGATGACCACCGGGTCGCGCTGCCGCCCAAAGATCAGGTCTACAACAAGATCGAGGGGCTGGCCAATCATTTCAAGCTGATTTTCGAAGGGGTGAAGGTGCCCGCCGGGGAGTGGTACGACAGCTATGAAGCCGCCAACGGCGAACTGGGGTTTCATTTCGTTGCCGACGGTTCGGGCGGTCCCTATAAATTGAAGGTGCGCCCTCCCTGTTTTTACGCGATGGGCGGATTCCACGAGATGATCGAGGGGGAGATGATCGCCGATGCGGTTATCAACCTCGGCAGCATCAATATCATAGGCGGAGAGCTGGACAGATGAGCGATCGTTCAGAGTTGCTAAGCACTGGTGAACCTTTTGCGTTCGATGCCGAGCGGGATGCGGAGTTCGAGCGCCTGATCGTCCGCTACCCGATCAGGGAATCGATGATCATGCCCGCCCTGTGGATGGCTCAGGAACAGCAGGGCTGGATCAGCACCGAGGCGATCGAGTACATCGCCGAGCGGATTGGCACTTTTCCGGCCAAGGTTTTCGAGCTGGCGACCTTTTATACCATGTATCAACTCAAGCCGGCGGGCCAGTACCATATCTGCGTCTGCCGGACGCTGTCCTGCTGGCTGCGCGATAAACAGGCGATTGTCGACTACCTGGCCGAGGAGATCGGCATACGCCCGGGACAGATCAGCGAGGATGGCCGATTTAGCCTGGAAGAGGTCGAGTGCCTGGGGCATTGCGGGACCGCCCCGGTGGTCCAGGTGAACGGCGAATTCCACGAAGAAATGGATCTGGAAAAATTCAAAGCGCTGCTGGCGACGCTCGAATAGGGGAGGGTGGACGAAGATGGAAGTGAAGATTCTCAGCGCCAAATTCGACATCGAAGACGCTCATCTCATCGCGGTTGCCAAGGACCACGGTGCCTATCAGACACTGGACAAGCTCTTTTCGATGAGCCCCGAGGATGTTATCAACGAGGTCAAAGAGAGCGGTCTCAGAGGGCGCGGCGGCGCCGGGTTTCCGGCCGGGGTGAAATGGAGTTTTCTACCCAAGGATCTCGACAAGCCCACCTATCTGGCGGTCAACTCGGACGAATCCGAGCCGGCCACCTTCAAGGATCGCTATATACTGGTCAAGGATCCCCACCTGCTCATCGAGGGCATCATTATCTGCTGTTATGCGATTAACTGCCACGACGCCTACATCTACATCAGAGGCGAATACACCTCCCAGGTGAAGGCGCTGCAGCGGGCTATCGATGAGGCCTACGAGGCTGGCTACCTGGGTGAGAGCGTTGGGGGCCACGACTTTCGTCTCGATGTCACCGTGCATCGGGGCGCAGGTGCCTACGTCTGCGGCGAGGAGACTGCCCTGCTCGAGTCGATCGAGGGCAAGAAAGGGCAGCCCCGGTCAAAGCCGCCTTTTCCGGCAGTGGTGGGCCTCTATGATTGCCCCACCATTATCAACAACGTGCAGACCATTGCCTCGCTGCCCTTCATCATCCAGGAAGGCGCTGACGCCTATAAGGCCCATGGCACCGAAAAGAGCAGTGGAACGCATCTGTTCGGCATCTCCGGGCATGTGGAAAAACCGGGCATGTATGAGCTGCCGCTGGGGCTGCCGCTGATGGAGGTGCTCGACCGTGTGGCCGGCGGCGTCTGGAAGGGCAGAAAACTCAAGGGCGTGATTCCGGGCGGCAGTTCAACACCGGTATTGACGCCCGAAGAGGCAAAAACGGTGAGTCTTGACTATGAGTCAATGGCCGAGCACAAGACCATGTTCGGCTCCGGCGGCATCGTGGTGCTCGATGAGACGGTGGACATCGTCAAGCTGGTCGAGAACCTGATCCATTTCTATCATCATGAATCGTGCGGTCAGTGCACACCCTGCCGGGAAGGGCTGGGCTGGATGCTGAAAATAGTCAAAAAGATCATCGCCGGCGAAGGGTCGATGGCCGATATCGACCTGCTGGTCGAGCTCTGCGACAATATCGAGATGAAAACGGTCTGCGTGCTGTCGGCGGCCTGTACGATGCCGGTGCGCAGTTACCTGAATAAATTTAGAGATGAGTTTGAGGCCTACGTCACCGATGCTGCCTCGTAAATCAGTGTGAAAAGGATTATCCATGGCTGAACTGGTGAAGCTCTTCGTAAACGGCCAGGAGGTGGAGGTCGAATCGGGCAAGAACCTGATCGATGCCCTTCGTGTGGTGGGTATCGAAATCCCTCACTTCTGCTATCATCCGGCTCTTGGAGCCGACGGCAACTGCCGCATGTGCCTGGTGGGCATTGAGGACGGCAGGCCGCCGCTGGTGCCGGCCTGCAAGACCCCGGTCCAGGAGGGGATGAAGGTGCTGCTCGATGCCGAGCACATCAAAAAAATCCAGCGCGACGTGCTCGAATTCGAGCTGATCAATCATCCCGTCGACTGCCCGGTCTGCGATCAGGCCGGCGAGTGCGCCCTGCAGGACTATTACATGAACTACAGCCTGGACGACAGCCGCATGCAGGTCGCGCAGGTGACCAAGGGCAAACGGATGGATTTCGGCTGCGGAGTGGTGCACGACCAGGAACGCTGCGTGCTCTGCGGTCGCTGTGTCCGTTTCACCAGGCAGATCACCAAGACCGGGGAACTGGGGATTGTCAACCGGACCGATGCCGCCCGGGTGTCGATTTTTCCAGGTAAACCGCTGAATAATCGCTATGCCCTGAACATCGTCGACATCTGTCCGGTCGGCGCCATGACCTCGAGTGATTTCCGGTTCAGACAGCGGGTCTGGTTCCTGAAAAAAGATCCCGGCATCTGCCATGGCTGCAGCAAGGGCTGCGCCATCTATATCGATCACCATCGGGAGAAATACAAAGACGATGTGATTTACCGCTACCGAGCCCGGACCAATCTCAATGTCAACGGCTATTTCATCTGTGACGACGGGCGGTTGAGCTACGCCGGCGAGAATGAAAACCGGCAGACCTCTGCCCTCGCCGATGGCGCCGTCATCGGCTTTGACGAGGGTATAGAACTGGTGCGGGAGCGGCTCGACCGGGCCCGCAAGCCGCTGATGCTCATCTCCCCCGACTGTTCCCTCGAACAGATGTGGGCGGTGCAGCGGATCGCCACCCTCTACGGCGCCGAGCTGTCCGGTTACAGCGATAACTATATCATCGACGGCGACGGTGACGAGTATCTGATCAACGACGACAAGGCGGCCAATCGCCGGGGACTGGAACTGCTCGAAATCGATTTCAGTCGAGCACAGTTCCTCACCGGTCTGCAGCACACCGACCTGCTGGTCAATTTCAACAACGATCTATTTTTTGGCGGAGTCGATGAAGAACTCAAGTCGCTGCTCGACAAGACCCAGTCCATTGCCGTCTGCAGCCACCAGCTGCAGGTCTACGAGTCTGCTTCGATTGTGCTGCCGACCGCATCCTACAGCGAATATGGCGGCACCATCATCAACGAGGATAACGTACTGCAGCGTTTTGAGAAGGCCTTGTTCAAGAACGAGGATCCGAAAGATGTGCTCGAGATCACCAGGCTGCTCGGCGGCGCCATCAACGATGCTCCCCATGCCTGGCCTGGCATAAAGCAATCGGTGGCCTGTCTGGCCGATATCGACCCGCAAGCGATACCCGCTGAGGGCATAAAATTGCAAAACAGCGAGGATACCAATGTCGGCGCTTGATATTCTGCTCGTCATTTTACGAATAGCCTTCGGGGCCTTCGTGCCGCTCAGTTTTGTCGCGGTGCTGGTGTGGATGGAACGCAGGGGGGCCGCCTTCTTTCAGGACAGGGCGGGACCAAACCGCTGCAACGTCCTGGGATTCAGAGCCGGTGGACTGATCCAGAATGCGGCCGATGGCATCAAGCTGGCCTTCAAGGAAGATATCGTCCCGGGCCATGTCAAGCACAAGTTCTATTTCATTCTGGCCCCCATGCTGGTCTTTATTACCGCCCTGCTCTGTTTCGCGGTGATTCCTTTTGCCGATGTACTGATTCTCGGGGACAAGCATTACATCATGCAGGCCATCCCGATGGATATCGGCATCCTCTGGTTTCTGGCCGTGGTCGGCTTCGGGGTCTACGGCATTATCCTGGCCGGCTGGTCTTCCCACAACAAGTACGGGGTATTGGGGGGACTGCGGGCTGCCGCCCAGGTGATCAGCTACGAGATTCCCATGGGCCTGGCGCTGGTCAGCCTGCTGGCCGTCTACGGCACGGTGAATCTCACTGAAATGGCCCAGTTTCAGGGAAGATTGCTGTTCGGCTTCATCCCCATGTGGGGATTCGTGCTGCAGCCGCTGGGGGTCATCATCTTCATCGTCGCCGCCTTCGCCGAAACCAACCGGACGCCGTTCGACCTGGCTGAAGGCGAGAGTGAGATCGTCGCCGGCTACCACGTCGAGTACAGCTCGATGAAGTTTGCCCTGTTCTTCATGGGTGAATATGTGGCCATGTTTGTCTCCTCGGCGCTGATCGTCACGCTCTATTTCGGCAGCTATCAGATTCCCTGGTTTACTACCGAGACCCTGGTGACCTATGCCCGGCCGGTGGTCATCGCGATCATGATCGGGCTGCCGGTGATCGGCTACTTCTTCGCAGAGTGGATGAAGAGGAACAACCGCAGTCACTACTACCGGGAAAACGACCCGCGCCAAAAAGAGACGGCGGTCTATGTCGCCCTGCTCTGGTCGCTGGTCGCGATACTCGAGGTCGTGCTGCTTGTCTACCTGGTCTTTGCCCACGGCGGGGTGGCGGACCGCATCCTGGTGGCCCTGCTGCAGATTGGCACCTTTCTGTTCAAGACCTTTCTGATGTGCTTCGTCTATGTCTGGGTGCGCTGGACGCTGCCGCGCTTTCGCTATGATCAGCTTCAGAAGATCGGCTGGGAGAAGCTGCTGCCGCTGGCCCTGCTGAACATCTTCATCACCAGTGCGATCATCGTCTCGTTTGGCTGAGGGAACACGCTATGAGCATCAAAGTACGAACCGTTGAACGAAAAGGCCGCACCTTCCTGGAACAGCTTTACCTGGTTGAGGTCATCAAGGGGATGACCGTAACCTTGGGTCATTTTTTCAGGAATCTGCTGGACAATTCACGTCTCTATGTCAGGCATTACCCGGAGGTCAAACCGGAAATCACCGCCCGCTGGCGGGGCCGGCACCGGCTTACCAGGCATGAGGACGGCAGCGTCAAATGCGTGGCCTGTTTCATGTGTCAGACTAATTGCCCATCAAACTGCATCATGATCGAAGCAGGAGAGAGATTCGACGGCAAGTCTGAGAAGATGCCCACCCGCTTCGATATCGATCTGCTCGAGTGTATCTACTGCGGCTACTGCGTGGAGGCCTGCCCGATGGACGCGATTAGGATGGATACCGGCATCTATTCGGTGACCAGCTACTCCCGGGAGTCGATGGTCCTGGGCCTGGAAGATCTGCTGGAGACCCCAGGTGCGTTTGCTGAAGAAGAATATAAAAAGGGAGGTGGCTGATCGATGATTACTACCTACTTGTTTTTTGGCTTCGCCCTACTGGCGGTTCTTGGCGCGCTGGGGTTGATTATCTTCAAGCATCCGATGAACGGGGCGATGAGCTTCGTGGTGACCCTGATCTCCCTGGCCGGCCTCTATGCCCTGCTGTCGGCCAAGCTGATCTTCGCCATCCAGCTCATCGTCTATGCCGGGGCGATCATGTCGCTGATTCTTTTCATCATCATGTTCCTCAATATTCAGGAAAAAGATCTGCCGCTTGATCCCAACCGCTGGTTCTATCTGGCCGGCGGGATTGTCGTGGTGGCGCCGATTGCCGGTCTGCTCATCAAAATTTCCAAGTCTTTGCCGGCCACCGAGGTAACGGTATTCGAGGATGGCTTCGGCGGCGTCAAAGAGGTTGGTCAACTGCTCTTCACCCAATGGCTGCTGCCCTTTGAAATCGTATCCATTCTGCTGCTGGTGGCCCTGGTCGGGGCCGTGGTGCTGGCCGGCAAACGGGGGGTGAACTGATGGTATCGCACTATCTTTTTTTGAGCATCATACTCTTCTGCCTGGGTATTCTCGGCGTCGTCTCAAGAAGAAATGTGTTCATCGTCTTCATGTCCATCGAACTGATGCTCAATGCCGCCAATCTGGGCTTTGTCTCGCTCAGTCGACTGCATGTCAATATGGACGGCCACGTTCTGGCCCTGATGGTGATGGCCGTGGCCGCAGCCGAAGCGGCACTGGCGCTGGCAGTGATAATTCTTCTGCACAAGCACAAGGGCAACCTTGACACCAATATATTCAGTTTGCTGAAAGGGTGATCGAATGACACACACTGTCACATACCTTGGCTTCATTCCCCTGCTGCCGCTGGCGGGAGCCCTGCTTATCGGTCTGATATATGTGGTCACCTGCCAGGGTAAGCAGATATCTGAGCGGCTCTACGGGATCCTGGGGTGCGTCGGCCCGGTGCTTTCTTTTTTCATGGCCGTTAAAGTGTTCTTTGCGCTCCTCTCCCTGCCCGCCGAGCAACGGTTTTTAAGCCATAAGGCCTTCACCTGGTTTGCCGTGGGCGACCTGGATGTGTCGATGGGGTTCCTGGCCGATCCGCTCAGTTCCCTGATGCTTCTTTTCGTCACCTTTGTCGGTTCGCTCATCCACATTTACTCAATCGGCTATATGGCCGGTGACCAGAAGTTCGGCAAATTCTTCGCCTACCTCAATCTCTTCCTCGGCTCGATGCTGATCCTGGTGCTCGGCGACGGTCCCGTGGTCATGTTCGTAGGCTGGGAAGGAGTCGGACTCTGTTCTTATCTGCTAATCAGTTTCTGGAGCGAAGATACCGACAATGTGGTGGCCGGCAACAAGGCGTTTATCGTCAACAGGATCGGCGACCTCGGCTTCGTGCTCGGCATGGCTTTTCTGTTCTGGGGGATCGGGGCTGATGGTTTTGACTATCTCTCCCTTAAGGCGAACGCCCATAACCTGACAGCGCCCGTTGGAGTACTTGTCTGCCTGCTCCTGTTCGTCGGCGCCACGGGTAAATCAGCCCAGATTCCGCTCTACGTCTGGCTGCCGGATGCAATGGCCGGCCCGACACCGGTGTCCGCCCTGATCCACGCGGCCACCATGGTCACCGCCGGAGTCTACATGGTGGCCCGCTTCAGCTTCATCTATGCGCATGTCCCTGCTGCCGGGGAGGTGGTGGCCTGGATCGGAATACTGACCGCCCTGCTGGCGGCGATATTCGGCATGTTCCAGAGCGACATCAAGAAGATTCTGGCCTATTCGACCGTCTCCCAACTCGGCTATATGTTTGCCGGAGTCGGGGTGGCGGCCTATTCCGCCGGTATTTTCCACGTCTTCACCCACGCCTTTTTCAAGGCCCTGCTCTTTCTCGGAGCAGGTTCGGTAATCATCGCCCTGCATCACCAGCAGGATATCTGGAAGATGGGCGGCCTGCGCTCCAAGCTGCCGGTCACCTACTGGACCATGCTCATAGGCGGACTTGCCCTGGCCGGCTGTCCACCCTTTGCCGGCTTTATCTCCAAGGACGAAATCCTCTATTCGGCTCTGGCCAACGGACACGTCGGTATCTGGCTGATCGGTGTGCTGGTGGCCGGCATCACGGCCTATTACACCTTCCGGATGATTTTTGTCGTCTTTCACGGCAGTCCCCGCGATCAGGAGGCCTATGATCATGCCCATGAATCGCCCAGGGTCATGCTCATCCCCCTGCTGATCCTGGCGGCCGGTTCCATGTTCGCCGGTTATGCCAACATCCCCGCCATTTTTGGCGGTCATCAAAGGGTTTCACACTGGCTGGCGCCGAGCCTGGTGGAGCACCATCCCCACAGCGGGGTAGGCCTGGAGATACTGGCCATCGCTGCTTCCATCCTGGCCTTTGTGATCGGCATCAGCATCGCCTACCGGAAATTTACCGTCCAGGTCGATGAGCCTGACTACAGCGGCATTAAAAAGTTTGCCTATCATAAATTCTATGTCGATGAGCTCTATCACAAGGTCATTGTGGCGCCTTACCAATTTGTGGGCAAAGCGATCAGCAGGGTCATAGAGCCCTATGTCACCGACGCCCCGGTGCAGGCGAGCGGCTGGCTCTACCGCATGTGCGGCCTGGCTTTTAAGGTCGTCCAGGTCGGCTATGTGCGTATCTATGCGGTCTATATGGTTATCGGAGTGTCTATTTTGAGTTTGCTGCTCTCTCGGTCATTGAACTTTTAAGGGTGATTAAATGTTTGAAAATTTTCTTTCAATCATGATCTTTGTCCCCATCATCGCTGGGCTGGCGATTTTTGTCCTGCCGTTTAGCAAAGAAGCGGCCAGGATAATCGGACTGGCGGTTTCGGTGATCGTGGTGCTGCTGGGCTTAAAAGTATTCCTGTCTTTCAGCGGGGCCAGCGGCGCCTTCGAGTTCGTCGAACACATCCCGATCAACGAGTCTCTGGGCATCTCCTACAGTCTTGGGGTCGATGGTATCTCCATCCTGGTGCTGGCCGCGGCGGCAACCCTGTTTCCGATGGTCTACCTGCTTTTTCAGACCAAGCAGAAAGGGTACTACGCCAACCTGCTGATCGTCCAGGGAGCCATGATCGGTGCGGTGGCGGCCACCGATATGGTACTTTTTTATGTATTCTGGGAGGCCATGCTGCTGCCGGTTTTCTTCATGATCGGTCTCTACGGCGGGCCGAACCGGCTGCCGGCGACCATCAAGATTACCATCTACACCATTGCCGGTTCGCTGCTCATGCTGGCTTCCATCGTTTACCTGGGGATAGCCCATCAGGCCCAGAGCGGCGAGTGGAGCTTTGCGATGACCAATCTGGTCGGCTTGTCGCTCAGCGGCGCCACGGCGACTCTGGCCTTTGTCGGCTTCATGATTGCCTTTGCCATCAAGATTCCCCTGTTTCCCTTTCACACCTGGCTGCCCGATGCCTATACCGAGGCCCCCACCGCAACGACCTTTGTTCTCTCCGCGGTGATGGCCAAGATCGGCGTCTACGGGGTGATTCGTTTTGTGGTGCCGGTGTTCGATGAGAGTTTTGCGCGCTACGCCCTTATTCTCGCCTGCTCGGGCGTGATCGGCATGATGTATTGCGGCATCGCCGCCCTGGCCCAGAAAGATTTCAAACGGATGCTGGCCTTTTCCTCGGCCTCGCACATGGGTATCATCGCCCTGGGCATTTTCTGCATGAATATTCAGGCGCTCACCGGAACG
Organism: Desulfobulbaceae bacterium; assembly: GCA_024640625.1. GTDB lineage: Bacteria > Desulfobacterota > Desulfobulbia > Desulfobulbales > Desulfocapsaceae > JABDQA01. Next base: position 35,790 of record JAHEER010000012.1, on the reverse strand, counting down.
CTCTATCAGATCGTTGCCCATGCCACCAGCACGGGGGTGCTTTTCCTGCTGCTGGGCATCATCGAGGAGCGCACTGCTACCAGAAATATTGACGATTTCGGCGGCCTGGCGGCCAGGGCACCGATCTTTGCCTTCTTTTTCGCAGTGGCCATGCTGGCTTCGGTTGGTCTGCCGGGCACTTCGGGGTTCATTGGCGAGTTCCTGATCATTCTCGGGGCGGTCAAGTTCAATCCGCTCATTGCCGTGTTAGCCGGAACCACCCTTATCATTGGGGTGTGCTATATGTTGTGGCTCTTTCAGCGGATCTTTTTCGAAAAACCCAACAGCAAGCTGGCCGGCTTTGGCGATCTGTCAGCAATCGAGATCCTTACCATCCTGCCGATAGTTATTCTGATCGTGGTCATGGGCATCTATCCGCAGCCTTTCCTCGCCAAGATAGAACCTTCGGCCCAGCGTCAGATGGCGATTATCGAAAAAGTTCAGCATGTTGCTGAGTATCGGCTCGAACCACAAAAATCAGGCCAAGAATTGAAAACGGGAGACCGGTAATGCAAGATATCATGGCGATCCTGCCGCTTGTTGCAACCATTACAGGCGCCATTCTGGTAATGCTGGCGGCGGCGTTTGAGAGTTTCAGGAAGGAAGGGATTTCTATTCTCGGCATCGGCCTTTTCGCGTTTGCATTTTTCGTTCAGCTCACGGTGGAGAACGGACCTCCGATCGCACCCTACGAGACCATGTTCAACGGCATGTTGGTCACCTCGACTTTCACCAAGGTCGCCGGTCTTATCATTCTTGGTTGCGGCTTTTTTTCGGCGCTGGCCTCGCAAACCTATTTCAACCAGAACGAAGGGTTCGTGCTCGAGCATTACTGCATGATGCTGTTTGCCGCCAGCGGCATGCTGCTGCTGACCATGGCCGCTGAACTGATCACCCTGTTCATCGCCCTGGAAATCATGTCGCTGGCCATCTACACGCTGATCGCTGCTGATCGCCGTTCGGTGCTGCGCTCTGAAGCGGTGCTTAAATATCTGATGCTCGGTGCGTTTGCCGGCGCCTTTTTCGTCATGGGCAGCGTCTTTATTTATGCGGGGGCACAAAGCACCAAATTCGCCGACATCGGCCGGGTGATTGGTGAAAGCGGTTTTCTTACCAATCCTGCTCTGGTGGGCGGCTCGCTGCTGATCGTCGTGGCCCTGTTGTTCAAGGCGGCGGCTTTTCCTTTCCATGCCTGGGTGGTCGATGTCTATGACGGCGCCCCGGTGCCGGTAACCGGGTTCATGGCCACTGCAGTAAAAACCGCGGTATTTGCCGTATTTGCCAATTTTCTGGTGATCAACGGCCAATTGCAGGAAGGGTGGGTGAGCTACCTGTTCTACATTTCCGTGCTCACCATGTTTGTCGGCAACCTGATCGCCATCGGCCAGAATAGCCTCAAGCGCATGCTGGCGGCCTCCGGCATAGTGCATAGCGGATACCTGATTATTGCCCTGGTGGCGATCAACAGCGAGCAGTTCACCGGCTCGACCATTCTTTTTTACCTGGCCGCCTATGCGGTCTCGACCCTGGGCATTTTTGCGGCGCTTTCCTACCTCGGGGGTGAAGGAGAGAAGCGACATTCGTTCGATGATTTCAACGGCCTGGCCAAGGTCAGGCCCTACTCGGCGGCCTGCATTGCAATTTTTCTTTTGAGCATGGCAGGTATTCCGCCCACGGCCGGTTTCATGGGCAAATTCTATATTATCGCCGGGGCCTTCAAGGGCGGCTACATCACGCTTGGTGCACTGGGTATTGTCAGCTCCATTCTGTCCATGTGGTATTACCTGCGCTTGATAATAGCCATGTACTTCAGGGAGCCCGAGGAAGATTTCGAGGTGGGGGAATTGACCCTCGCACCGCTGGGAACCTTCGTACTGGCGCTGGCGGTTTTTGCCATCAGCTTCATTCCCGTGGCAATATAAGCTGGACCCTGCTGATCTGAACACAACACGAGCTTGCATAAAGGAGTCAGGCAATGAAAGCCAGAGACATTCTTGGTGATAAAGGTACGAGAGTTGTCACCATCCATAAAGATAACAAGCTGGTTGACGTGATGTCGCATTTTCTGGTCAACCGGGTCGGCTCTCTGGTAGTGGTGGACAAGTATGACAAGATCATGGGTATCGTCGCCCCGGTCGATGTGCTGGAGGCGGTACATAAGGATCCGATAAACATATCCACCATGACGGTCGCAGAGGTGATGAGTGAAAATGTCATCATTGCCGACCCCGAGGAATCGGTGGAAACCTTGATGGCCATCATGACCGAAAACCGGATTCGGCATATTCCGATCATTGACGAAGGGAGATTGGCCGGTATCGTTTCCATCGGTGATGCGGTCAAGGCTCAGCTGACCGTGCATGAAGTCCAGATCAACTATCTGAAGGATTACATCGAGGGAAAATATCCCGCCTGATCGTCAGGCTCCGGGCAGCACATCGGAGCCCCCTGCCTAGCTAACAATCGGGCCGGGGCGTAATTCTGAACCGCGCTTGGCTGATGGGCAGGAAGTATCTACATTACGGCGCGTCTGCCGTGTCCATCGCCTTGCAGATCGGCAGTCCGCAATCCGGCGGCCCTCCGCGCTCAACGCACAGACGCCCGGTTCCCCATAGATTACCTATGCTCAGAGCCCAGTATGGACGGCCATGTGACGGTCGAAAACGGCTTTCACCACAGGCATGAAGGGCCTCCACAACAACATTGGGGAAATGGAAATGGTGGCATCCTCTTTCCAAAATCCAGTTTCGTACTATATTTATCATTGATATTCCATCGAAATCTGGTAGTATCGATTACTACATTGTAGTACTAATTGCTATTGGGTATTACTTCCTGAAGAAGAATGATTAGTAACTTTACCATCAAGGAAATAGGAGGTTCTCATGGGAGAAAAACCTGAAAGTCAAGTTGTTGTTGATGTTGGCAAATGGGAATGGTCGGAGCTGTGGAAAAAGGAGGATTGGTGGGCCATCTGGCTCGGTTTGTTCATTCTGCTGATGGGGGTGTTTATCTATTTTCCTCATGCCGGCGATATGAATGCAAAACTTACCGAAATCGAAGGCAAGTACCTGGCCGATGCCCAAAAGACCGATAAGTTCAAGACCATCGGCTGGTACCAGCTTAATGATGCCAGAGCGGGAGTTAAAGTAAACAGCGTTGCGGCCGGCAAGTGGTTGAAGAAACTTTCCACGAAGCCGCACGGCTGGAAGTCGAACCCGCTGGATGCATTTGTCATGTCTCAAGAAGCTGCTGATGCCAAGAAGGCGTCGGCAGTGGAGAAGTACGAAAAAGTCAAGGTCACCGAGGAGACAACTCTAGCTGCTGCCCAGGCCGCAGAGGCAACGGCAGAGGCAGCCGGCTTCAACGATGCCGCACTGAACGAGGCAGCCAAAGCCTCAATCGCCGACTGGCGCAACGCCTGGCTCGCGGCCAGCAAAGCCAAGTCCAAGACCAAGGTGAGCCCCTACAACCAGATCGGTTGGCTCATTCTGCTCGGTATCTTTTTTGCCGTTTTCTTCGGCATCGGTATGGCGGCCATGGGCAAATCGTTCAAGGAATTCGTGATTGGCTTCAGCTTCGTGTATCTGGTGGCTGTGCTGGCCTATCTGGCAAGTTCGCAGGCAACGATGAAAACCTACGGTGTCGGTTACGCCTTCTGGGCGATCTTCGGCGGCATGCTCATTTCCAATACAGTCGGTACTCCCAAATGGGCGATGCCGGCCGTACAGACCGAGTACTATATCAAGACCGGTCTGGTACTGCTTGGCGCCTCGATTCTGTTTGAAAAGATCATCACCATCGGCACCGCCGGCATTTTTGTCGCCTGGGTGGTGACCCCCACCGTCTGGCTGGTGACCTACTGGTTTGGACAGAAGATCGTACATATGCCGTCCAAAAGGCTCAATGCCACCATCTGTTCCGATATGAGCGTCTGTGGTGTCAGTGCGGCAATTGCCACGGCGGCCGCCTGTAAGGCCAAGAAGGAGGAGCTGACCCTGGCGGTCGGTTTGTCGCTGGTTTTTACCTCGATCATGATGATTGTCATGCCGGCCATCATCAAAGCGACCTTTCCGGTGGACAAGCAGCTTATTCTTGGTGGGGCTTGGATGGGCGGCACCATCGATGCCACCGGCGCCGTTGCGGCAGCAGGTGCATTTCTGGGTGAGAAGGCCCTCTATGTTGCAGCCACCATCAAAATGATCCAGAACGTGCTGATCGGGGTGATTGCCTTCTGCGTGGCGCTCTATTTCACCACCAGGGTCGAGGTCGAAGAGACCGGCCGCAAGGTCGGAGCCATGGAAATCTGGTATCGCTTCCCGAAATTTGTCCTGGGCTTTATTGGCGCCTCGATCATTTTCTCGATGATCTATACCTCATTCAATAATCAGATTGTAGGCCTTGGACCTGCGATGATCGACCAGGGCGTGGTCAAGGGCATGGGGGATCTTTTCAGGGGCTGGTTCTTTGCCCTCTCTTTTGTCAGTATCGGCCTGGCCACCAACTTCCGGGAACTCAAGGAGCATTTTGTCGGCGGCAAGCCTCTGATACTCTATGTTTTCGGACAATCGTTCAACCTCTGTCTGACCCTGATCGTTGCCTACATCATGTTCTACCTGGTATTTCCGGAACTGACCGCAACGATTTAACCTGAGATGCCCCGCCCGGGCTCTGCCCGGGCGGGGCAACAAAAAGGATCATGAAGAGCAGCGAAAAACTACAGAGAAGGCGGTTCAGAGGCTGGGGAGTGCTGGTTTCGGTCTGCCTCTTTCTCTATCTGTTCGCAGTAAAGATCGGGCCCTGGCTGCTGCACCATATCTGGGGACTGGACAGGATCGCCCAGGTGATCGAGGACCAGAACATCGATGCCGGCGCCTACTACTACACCGAGATAGAAGGAGCCTACGAGGGTCAGCAATACCTGAGTCAGTCAATTCAGCTCATGGCTCCAGAGCACTACGGTTTGACCCTGCCGTTTCTTCTGGGCATTGCACTCTGCCTGCTTATTCTCTTTTTCGGCATGAAAGCGCTTCCCCGCTAAGAGGTGATGGAAGCAGATCTCGATTTGAACCGGGACCTCATTCTGGCTCAGGAGCGCCGATTTGCCGCTCATGTGGCCGGTGAAGTAGTGGACAAACCGGTCCTGGCCCTGTGGATGATCCTCATCCCGGTATTTTTCGTCTTCTATTTTTTTCAACTCAAGCGCTACAGAAACGGGCTCAAGGAGTTTGCGGAAAACTTTTTGATCACTCCGGAGCGGGCCCTTGAGGCAGTCCACCAGGCATCTGATACAGGCTCGAAGATCGGTGTTGATGAGTTGGTGGCGGTGAGCGACGCACCCGAGCAGGTCAAGGATGAATATTGTCTCTGGGTCGAGGCCCTGGTCGACCACTTTCAGGCTCTGATCCGGGTACCTGGTTCAAGCTACGGGGAACTGGTAAAAAACGCCTACCGGAAAAAGTCGAGTTATCAGCTTGCCCTCAACCGTCTCAGCCGCTCAGAAAATGAGTTCAACCGAGCCCTGGCTCCTCATCTGCAGGGGGATCCCGAAAGTATTTCTCAGGTAGTTGAAGCCATGGCCAGGAGCGTCAAAAAAATTCGGCGGTCGCTGGTTGATGAAATATTTTCCTGAGAGTGCCAACTTTCTGTCTTGATCTCTTTTTCCCGATGAAAGTCATGCTCAGCAGAAAGGGGTTTGGCTTACGGCAGAATGGTTGTTTTGCCGATCCCCGACACGCATTCCTCCACACACTGCGATGACATTTCCCTGGCCGGTCTCGATGCGGGGAAGCTGGTCGCCGATCTCACCGGCGACCGTCTGGGCCAAGGCTCTGCTGCACTTGTGCGATCAGGATTTGGCGGAACCGTCGTCGTTGAATTCTACTTCCGGCAACTCTCGCTGGGTGGCCAGATCAAGAGAAAAATAACTCTGTTTCTGGAAACCGAACTTCATGGCGATGAGACTGGCCGGAAACGACTCCACCAGAGTGTTGAGACGGGCCACATAGCCGTTGTAACGGTTGCGGGCGCTCTGGATGTCAGTTTCAATCTCGGCCAGGCTCTTCTGCAGCTCCAGAAAATTGACGCTGGCCTTGAGGTCCGGGTAGGCCTCCGCAACCGCCAGCAAGCTGCTGAGCGAATGGGTTACCTGACTCTCGCTTTCCATCCGCTCATCGACGGAATTTTCAGGCTTCATCTGGTTGGTCTTGTTCTCGAAAATTTCACTCTCGTGCTCACTGTAGCCCTTGATTGCCGAGACCAGATTGGGGATTAGGTTGAATCGTCTCTTCAAAGCCACGTCGATGGAACTCCAGGCTTCTTCGATACGGTTCTGATACTTGATGAATTTGTTGTAGGTGCCAATCAGAAAGCCACCGATGAAGATGGTGAAAAAGACAGCCAGGATGATGAATTCAGGTCGCATGTCGGTTCCTATTTGGTTGTGGTTATCGATGCTCCAGCTTTCTACCGGCCTTCAGGACGGCCCGGTCTGCGGGTGAAGTGATTCGCCTGTTGGGCGGTGAGTTTCATTCTGCTGTTCAATCCCCAGCCGGAGCCTTCCAGTATTGTGCTCAGATCCCGCCTGGAGAGACGGGCATAGGCGGATACGGCAGTGGGCACGACAATTAGGGCAGCGATCACCAGCACGGCAGCAAGCACCGTTTTAAGGCTCATCGCCGCAACCGTCTGGGTAATAAAAGCCAGTGATGAGCCCAGCGCAGCCACGGCGACCCCTCCTATGCCGAACAGGGTGCCCGCACTGGTTTCTTTCTTCTTTTCCTTGTCCTTCTGCATGAACAATTGTTCCTCTGCCTTGGAGGAGAACTCTTCAAGGCGCGAGAAAAATGTTTTTTTCACCCGGATGAAGGGATCGATTACCGCTTCCCTGACGCTTATCGGATTCTCGACAATATCCACCACCTTGGCATGCAGTTCGTTGCCGCTCAGATCGTTGAATATTCCCCATTTGTTGAGGTGCAATGTACCTCGGTTTCCGGCGGTTACCGGAACGGCTATTTCATGCAGTTTGGACCCATCTTTTCCGAAAAGCTCGCAATAGAGAACGAAAATATTGGAACTTTTGCAGGTATCGATGTGCCGCTGCCGGTCTTCAACCTTGACCGCCATGGTGAAATGCCTGCCGTCCATGACCAGCGTTCCTTCCTCGAACAGGGCCCGCTTTGCCGGATCGTAAAGGTAGGGAAAACTGACGAAGCTGTTGACCAGGGGCAGCATATAGGCCTGGTAGAGGATCAGACGCTCCACCTCGTAGAGGTTTTCCAGGATGATCGCCGTCTGGTGGCTCTTGTCGATCAGCTTTTCAACGCTTGTTTTGAAAACTGGATCGTCGATATAGTTCTTAACTTTCTGGTCGCCGAGTTTGTGGACGGTCGTATCGGGCTTGCGGCCAATCCACTTTTTATACGGTTTGAAGAGCTGCTGCAGGGTTGCAAAACCGTGTTTGTCGAGCCTGGTGGTCGTTTCTCCCAGCAGCGGTTTGACGATGTGCTCGGAAAACTCTTTTAATTCGGCGCTGAAATAGGGATTTATTTCTCCCTGCAGATCAAGGCTGCCGTCACTTTCGAGCAGGGTAAGAGGGGCACTGCCGAGGTATGATTCGGCATCTTCGATAGTGATCAGATTGTAGGCGGCGTTTACCTCCGGGTTGTTCAGGGCTCGGTCAAGAAGATCGGGGTTGAGCCGCTTGATGTCGCAGAGCAGAAAATATTGGTAAAGCTTGTTTCTGAGTTTGTGAAAAAGCGTATAATTTTTTTCTGTGGAAGCGCCGAGAACCAGAATTTCTGTTGCCTTCTCGGACTCGATGTCCCCTGCTTCCAGGCGCCATGTAAGGTACGTGTTGCACTGGTGCCAAAATGTCTCAAGAGAATTTTTGTCCACTCCACGGCGGCCCGAGGGGTGGTCTGCCCCCACTACGGTGTCGACCACATCGTCGATAAACCTTCGGACACGTTCATCTTCGGCCGCTTCGGGGAGCACGATTCCAGCCTGATCGAGGCCGCCCTTCAACACCTCTTCCTTGATGGTTCGTACCTGGTTGAGGGTTATGGTGGTCGGAGTTTCTCCAAGTCGTCTCAGAATCTTCTCGGCAGAAGACCTGATTCGTCGGCCAATGGCGCTCGTCTCGCTGACCGCGCTGAGCGACAGACTGGTGTTGTGTTCACGAATGGTGGTGGGGTCGGAGAGATGCTCAAACAGATAGCGTATTCCGTCCTTGACCTCTTCGGCCCGGATTCTGCTATCCTGATCGGAGTCGAGGAGTTTGATAAAGGTCTTGTCTACCTTCAGCGTCGAGCTCGGTGCTGTGGTGGCGATCCACAGCGCTTCATCGAGCTCGAGTACTTTTCTGAGGTCGTGGTGATTGTCGATCCTGAAATGATAGGAATCACCTAGTTTATCAAAAAGGGAACTGCTCTCTGCGGCATGATTATCCCTTTTCATAGTGTCACCATTTGGCCTGCGCCATGCATGCAGCTGAGGGTTGAGGTGTAAAATTGATCCAAGGAATGCTGCCTAACGCTATTCATTTTTCCTTGCTCGTGCAAGTTTGATGCTAATTTACTGACGACATTTTCACCGTTTAGTGATAGTCTGGGAGTCCAAAAAAGATGGTCCACCGCTCGTTTGCGAGCGGCTGGTTGCCATTGCCGGCGAGACTTCACACATATATCGTAACCATATGAATCAAGAGGGAATTATGGGTCAATCCATAAAGCATTTGTATCGCCGTGTCGATGAGGATCGAGAGTATTGTTTCAACATTTCCGTGTCAGAGCAGCTCAGCGGAGAAGAGCTGGACTGCCTGCGTCTGATTCTGGCGGACGGTTTTTTGCTCGAGACGGTCAGCGAACAGCCTTCTCTTAACGGGGAGCGGGTAGTTGAAGTCGGTCCCCGCCTCAATTTCGCCACCGCCTGGTCATCCAATCTGGTGTCCATCTGTCAGGCAACCGGTTTGCAGAAGGTGGTGCGGGTGGAGCGTTCGCGGCGCTACCTGGTGCCTAATGGCGAAGATATGGCAGGCTATGTGGAGCGTTCCCATGATCGAATGACCGAGTGCCAGTATTTCGAACCGCTTACCACTTTTGAGACCGGGGTCGTGCCCGAGGCGGTTTACGATGTCGATTTAAAATCCAAGGGTCCGAACGGGCTGCAGGACATCCCGGGAATATCGATGGATGAGTTTGACCGCAATCTTTACTACGATTACTTCGTCAATCAGCAGAACAGGAACCCGACCATCGTCGAGATCATGGATCTCAACAATGCCAATTCAGAACATTCGAGACACGGCTTTTTCAAAGGCTGCCAGGTGATCGACGGGGTCAAGGAAAAAGCGACGCTGCTGGAGCTGGTCAGCGACACGCTGAAGGCAAACCCCAAAGGTTCAATAATTGCCTTCAAGGATAACTCAAGTGTGATCGAAGGCTACCGGATCACCACGATAACTCCTGCAAAGCCGGGAGAACCCTCGCCCTTTACCAAGGTGAACGCCACCTATCACCCGCTGCTGACTGCGGAGACCCACAATTTCCCCACCGGTGTCGCCCCCTTTCCCGGGGCTGAAACCGGTACCGGTGGCAGAATCCGCGACGTCCAGGGAACCGGCCGCGGCGCTTACGTGGTGGCCGGCACGGCGGGCTACTGTGTTGGTAATCTCAACATTCCCGGCTACCGGCTCGATTGGGAAAAGGAGAGTACACAGCCCGACAATCTGGCCACTCCGCTGGAGATAGAAATCGAGGCCAGCAACGGTGCCTCGGACTATGGCAACAAGTTTGGTGAGCCGGTGATCCAGGGCTTTACCCGATCATTTGACATGCGGTTGGAAAACGGCGAACGCTGGGGATTTCTGAAACCGATCATGTTCACGGGAGGGGTGGGCCAGATAGACAACAGCCTGACCGAAAAGAAGGCCCAGGAAAAAGGCATGCTCATTGTCCAGATAGGCGGGCCTGCATACCGGGTGGGATTCGGCGGCGGTGCCGCTTCGAGCATGCTGCAGGGTGAAAACGTCTCCGATCTCGATTTCGACGCTGTGCAGCGCGGCGATGCCGAAATGGAGCAGAAGATGAACAGGGTGATCCGGGCCTGCAACGAGATGGGTGGAAAATCCATCATTGACGTGATTCACGACCAGGGCGCCGGAGGTCCCGCAAATGTACTCAAGGAACTGGTGGAGGAGTCCGGCGGCAGCATCGATATCAGGAAAATACAGGTCGGTGATCCGACCATGTCGGTACTCGAGATATATGTCGCCGAGTACCAGGAGCGGGCCGGACTGCTGATACGGCCCGAGAACATCGAACAATTCCAGGAGATTTGCCGGCGGGAAAAGGTCAATTGCGAGGTGCTTGGCGAGGTGACCGGTGATCTGCGCTTTGTCGTTCACGACAGCGAGGATGGTACCACGCCCGTTGACATCGACCTGCAGGCGCTGCTGGGCTCGATTCCCCAGAAGACCTTTGCAGACGCCCATAGCAACGGCCGGACCAAGCCGGTGCTGCTGCCCAGGGAGATCACCGTGAAGAAGGCCCTTGGCAAGATCTTCAAGCTCGTATCGGTGGGATCCAAGCGCTTTCTGACCAACAAGGTTGACCGGGCGGTGACCGGTTTAATTGCCCAGCAGCAATGCTGTGGCCCCCTGCAGCTTACCGTCGCCGACTCGGCAGTGATAGCCCAGAGTCATTTCGGTTATACCGGTGTCGCGACGGCCATCGGCGAGCAGTCGATCAAAATGCTGGTGGACCCGGCTGCCGGAGCACGGATGGCGGTGGGTGAGGCCCTGACCAACCTGGTCTCGGTGGTGGTCGAGGATCTCGAACTTATCAAATGCTCGGCGAACTGGATGTGGGCCCCGAAGCTGCCGGGAGAGGGTGTGGCCATAAGGGATGCGGTCAAGGCCATGCGCGACTCGATGATCGAGATCGGCATAGGGGTCGACGGCGGCAAGGACAGTCTGTCCATGGCCACCATGGTCGGTGATGAACTGGTAAAATCGCCGCGTGAGCTGGTGATCTCCCTGTACGCGGCCGTACCCGATATTCGCAAGAAAGTGACCCCGGACATCAAAGAGCCGGGATCTGCCCTGATCTTCATCGAACTCTCCTCCGGCAGGGAGCGCCTCGGCGGCTCCGCCCTGGCCCAGGTATTCAGTCAGATCGGCGAAATTTCGCCGGATGTGGAGGATACGCAGCTGCTGCGACAGGGATTTATGGCGATTCAGCAGCTCGTCAGAGATGACCTGATCAGTGCCGGTCACGACCGCTCCGACGGCGGGCTGATCACCACTGTACTGGAAATGGTCTTTGCCGGAAATTGCGGACTCACCCTGGACCTGGAGGGAGAGAGCTCGGTATTCAAGACACTTTTCTGCGAGGAACTGGGTTATGTGGTGGAATGCGCCAATACCGATGTTGACCGTGTCATTGCTTACCTGGCTGAAAGCGGGGTGGATGCGCTCAGGATCGGCAGGACCACGGTTGAACCGCAGATCAGGATCACTTTCAACGGCCAGCAGGTACTCGATGAACCCATGGTGAAGCTGCGTCAACTCTGGGAAGAGACAAGTTATCAGCTGGAGAAGCTGCAGGCTGACTCATCCTGCGTCGACCAGGAGAAGGAACAGATCTATCAGCGGTCGGGGCCCCACTATCATCTCAGCTTTGCACCGGAGATGCCTTCTCTGGAGAGGCAGGCTAAATCGGACAAACCTAAGGTGGCAATCTTGCGCGACGAAGGCTCCAACTCCGACAGGGAAATGAGTTCCGCCTTTTACCTGGCCGGTTTTGAGGTCTGGGACATCAGCATGACAGATCTTCTGGACGGTCGGGCCACACTCGATGAGTTTCGCGGTCTGGCGGCGGTGGGAGGCTTTTCCTATGCCGATGTGCCCGAGTCCGCCAAAGGCTGGGCGGCAACGATACGTTTCAACGAGCAGCTCAGGCAGCAGTTCGAAACCTTTTACCACCGTCCGGACACCTTTTCTCTCGGTGTCTGCAACGGCTGTCAGCTCTTCGGCCTGATCGGCTGGGTGCCCTGGGCCGGACTCGAAGCGCAGGACCAACCGCGCTTTATCCGCAACAATTCAGGACGCTTCGAATCCCGCTGGGTGACCGTAAAGGTGAATAAGAGCCCGGCCATGATGCTCGAAAACATGGACGATCTGGTGTTCGGCATCCACGTGGATCATGGGGAAGGACGGCTCCATTTCCCCAACAGGGAAATCGAGCGACAGATCCTCGACCAGTCCCTGACTCCTGTGGTCTATGTCGACGATAGCAGCGAGGCCACAGAAATCTACCCGTTCAATCCCAATGGGTCACCATACGGCATCGCCGGCCTCTGTTCACCGGATGGCAGACATCTGGCCATGATGCCGCATCCCGAAAGGGCCTTTCTGCCCTGGCAGGCCCATTGGCTGCCTGAGGATATGAAAGAGCTGGAAGCCAGCCCGTGGCTGAGGATGTTTTGCAATGCTTATGACTGGTGTGTGAGGTAAAAGAGTTCTTGGAGATCTAAACGAAGCTGTAAAATGGGTGGGAGATGTTTTAGCAGGAAATAATGTGACTCCATGTGCTACGCTCCGGCCTTTTCTTCCGGCCAATAGGCCGGAGAGCAGCAGCCCGAGCCAAGGCACTTCCGCTTATTTCTCTGCCTTGATTACTTTCTGTTTTTCTCTTTCTCCCGCATGATCTGCAGGATGGTGCGGTCGGTTTCGACCATACCCTGGTGGCTCAGGGTACCGAGATTCTTCACCGTCTGTTCGGTGGACTGGCCGATGATGCCATCGGTGTCCTGCACGTTGATGCCCTGCAGCGAGAAAAGAGCAGCCTGAACCGCGGCCCCGGCGGCGGTGTTGAGCTTCAGGGCGCAGCCGGCCTTGGCGCCGTCGCAGATAACGCCGGCCAGGTCTTCCATGATGTTCTTGATGGCTCCGGCCATGTGTTCCACATCGCCTCCCACCAGATAAGTGATGCCCGCCGTGGCTCCGGCCCCGGCCGCGACTGAACAGCCGCAAACCGCCGAAAGCCGCCCCGTATGGGCCTTTACGTAAGCGGTGATGACGTGGCTCAGGCCAATGGCCCGGAGCACGGTTTCTTCGTCGTGATCGACAAAATCCTTTATGGCCCAGATTGGCAGGATCGCTGTGAGGCCATGGTTACCGCTGCCGGCCGAGCTCATGGCCGGCAAATTGACCCCGCTCATCCTCGCGTCGGCGGCGGCAGAGGTAAGGATTCTGGCGGATGTCGACATGTCCTTGACCAGCAGTTTCTGCTTCAGAAGCCTCTCGATTGCCTTGCCGATTCCCAGACCGCTGCCGTATTTGAGGCCGTGCTCGGCGAGCTTGACATTGTACCCAACCCCTTTTTTCAAAAACTCGAGGTCATCTTCATCGATTTCATCGATCATTTCGTAGATGTCGTCGAGGGTGAGATCCAGGAGCCATTCTTCGAGCAGGGCCATGGCCGATTTACCCGAGGCACCTGCCACAGGGGACAGCAGGTCCGAGTCGGTAATTTCCTTATCGTTTAGGGACAGATGAATGATATTGTTATGCAGGTCCTTGATCTCGGCCAACGCCCGGTCGTTGCCGCTGCTGATGAGAGCCTTGACGTGCAGACCCGATTCATCAAAGAGGTGGACTTCCACCCCCTGCGAGGCGATCAATGCGTTTGTTCTGTCGATACTGATCTGGTCCACCGTATCGAGGACTTCCAGCCCTAAGTGCGGATTTCCTCCAAAGGCGCCCACCCCGGCTGCCACATCGAGGCCGGTCATTCCTTTGGTTCCCGGGATGGCGACGGCCGTCCCGTTTTTGTAGATGTTGGGATCCACCCACAACTCGATTCTGTCGATATCCTTATCCTTCAGCAAAGAAGCAGCGGCCGCAGTGGCCAACGCGATGGCCGCCGGCTCGGTGCAGCCGAGTGCCGGGGTTACTTCCATCTGAAGGATGTCTTTTACACTGAACGGCATGGTGGCTCCTGGTTATAAATGATTAACTGCCTGCCTGGCATGTATTTTCTTGAGATAGTTGTAGATTGTGTATTTTGAGACGCCGGCGAGCAGGGCAATCTGCTCGACTGCCCCCTTGAATTGCAGGGCACCGTTTCTCTCCAGGATTTCAACCAGAGCCGTTTTCTCCTCGGTGGTCATGGTTGCCGGTTGCTTGCCGATTTCCAGGACGGCCTGCTGGAAAAGCGCCTCAATGGTCTCCGAGGGAGAATGGCTGAATGTTTCCGATGCATCTGCAGGAGATTCACTTGGTTCGTGCAGCAGAAATTGCTGCAGGGCCTGGCTGGCATTGAAGTATTCGGTGGTATCAAAATTTATGCAGAAGGCGAATATGGGGTTGCCCGAGCTGTCGGAGATGAAGATGGTCGATGATTTCAGAGTTCTGCCGTCACCGGAAACGGTCCGGTAGTTATGCAGATCCTCCGGTTTGTCGTGCGCGTTTTTAAGCAGTTTGACCAGCAGATCGGTGGCCGGTGCGCCAATTTCTCTGCCGGTGACAGAACCGTTTACATGGATTAGAGAGTGGTGAAGATCGGTCAGATCATGGATGCAGGTTTCACAGTTTCTGCCGAACATCGCTACGATTGAGTCGCCGATCTGCTGCAGTTGCTGGAGAATATGTTCACGTTCCGTCATGGGGAGTGTCTTTCTGGGTTTATTGTGTATATGCCCACAATATAGCGGTTGTTCACCCGGTGTCAATAATATTTTGTGCAATAGCTAAAAAATTTGTTGAATCGGCTTGGGTGGGAACACGCCAGGCCGGTAGACGAGGGAAGGCTCAGGTGGGCATGGAGTCAAAGGCCGTATGGATGTGATCGCAGAATAGTTCGTCCACCCCTTCCAAGTAGGCCAATCCCCGGTCGTGGAGGTGGAAATCGATCTGTTGCTCCTGCAAAAGGCTGCGCCAGGAGGATCGCTGATCCCCGTTAATGTCTTTGAGAAAATGCATGCCGGCCACCATCAGGAAGGGGATACAGAAGACCTCCCGGTAGCCTGCATCGGAGATTTTTTTTATTACCGACTCCGGCGGATCAACCGCTTTTTCAATGGTGGAAAAAAAGACCTGGGGTCCGATCTGCTTCCGCAGTTCCTTGTGCAGCGCAGCATAGGAGGCGCGGCAGGGATGATCGGTACCGTGGCCCAGTACCAGAGCGGCGCCATGTCCAGATCGCAGGATAAGATTCTTGAGGGCACCGGCCACCCTGGTGAAATCAGCGGGTCCATGGAGCAGCGGCAAGCCCAGTGCGGCTGCCACCGGCAGAGTCTTCACTTCATTAATAATCCGGTCGAACTCATGGCCCGGAAGCACGTGCAGCGACTGGATGACGATTCTGCCGGGATCTTTTAAATGATGGACAACCTCGCTAAGAGACGGGGGGGTCTCCGCCGAAGCAGAGTTCCGGCGCACGGTCGGGGATGAGAAGGCCCAGCGGATCCGGCAGTCGGGGAATCGAGGGGCGATACGTTTTTCCAGATAATTGTAAGTATCTTTGGCTCTTGTAGTTGTCCCAAAGGCGGTCAATATGATATAATCGGTCATAATACGATCAGTCGGAAGAAGTAGTGGGCAAGCTGACTTTTAATTGATAGTAGCGGATTGTCCATTGTTTGGTATAAAAAAACAAAACGTTATTTAAAAAGAGAACTGAACTCGGCCACCGTGGCAGCGCCATGCGCTTGTGGGCAACGGAAGAAGCTACCACAAATGTCCAAGTGTGCTTGACAAAATTTTTTGTATCGGCTAGAGATTAAGCCTTAAATAAAATACTTATTTCGCTGGCGATCGATAGGCGCCAGCTGGTTACATCTGTTAACACAATTCAGGAGGAGAGAATGGTAAAGAAAATTTCGGTCCTGGCTCTGGCTGGCCTGATTGCCTTGCCGGCAATGTCGATGGCAGGAGGCAGCGGCGGCAAAGGCAGTGCGGCAAATGTTGACGACCTGGAGCGTAAAATCGAGGAGCTGAGCAGGCAGCTCGACGAGCTCAAGGCCCAGATGGGCAAGCAGGGTGAGGTGGATGCCGCCACCTCGCAGCAATTATCTGATCTGGCTGACGATCTTGAAGGCTTCGATGAGCGTGCCGATGCCTGGGATCTGGCGGCCCGGTTCAATTTCTATGGGGATTTCAGGACCCGTCTTGATTATTACAATGCTAACACGGTATCTGGCGGATCCCTCGAAAACGACACCCTGTGGACCAACCGATTCCGGCTGAACATGCGGGTCAAGGCCACCGAGAACGTCGAATTCAAAGGGCGTCTGGCAATGTTCAAGGCCTATGGTATGCAGGCACCATTTGAGAATAACACCACAGACCCCCAAGTCTTTCCGGTTTTTGACGGCAACGTGACCAGAACAACCGACGACAGTGCCCTGTACGTCGATCGGGCCTATGTGAACTGGAACAACATCGGCGGTGCCCCGGTCTGGCTCTCATTTGGCCGCCGGCCGACCACCGATGGCCCTCCGTCGCAGATCAGGATGGGAGTTGATGAACGGCTGGCCACCCCGGCTGCAGCCTTCAACTATGCCTTCGACGGGATCACCGCGGGGTATGGCTACAACTGGGGCAATGAGAATCTTGGCGCCGGTAAGGTCAGGTTCTGCTACGGCCGCGGTTTCGAGGACGGACTGCTGGATGACGGCAATATCAACGATAACGATTTCGCCGGGATTAACTGGGATATCCTGGGCAGTGGTCGACGGCTGCTTAATTTACAGTCCTTCGGGGTTTTTAATGCCGTCAGCTATCCCCAGTTCAAAGATTTTCCGGACTTTCAGTTGGCCCAAAACCCAGCATTTGGAGAGCGGGTAAACCTGGGTAACATCTGGCACACCGATGTGGTCTGGCAGGATGAGATAGCCAACTTCAACTACTTTGTTGAGGGCGGCTGGTCGAATACCCAACCGAACGACAACGGCATGTTTAACGATTTCGCCGGGATGTTCGCGGGGCAGACCGGGCCCAATACCGGCAGTGAGAACGGCTACTTGATCTACGGCGGTGTACGCTACGACATGGACGATATCCGGTTGAAGATCGGCGCCGAATATAACTACGGCTCACAATACTGGATCGCCTTTACTCCGGCCCACGACGATATTTACCAGTCCAAGCTTGCCGCCCGCGGCCATGTGTTCGAGCTCTACACGATTTACGATATACCTGCCGGCGAGGCGATTTCCAAGTACGGCAGGGCCTTTATCCGTCTGGGCTATCAGTACTACGATTATACCCATGCCGGATCCGGGGACTGGAACCTGTTTCCGTATGATTTAGGCGATGCGAATGACCTGGCGAAGCTGCAGGCGCTGGGACGGGATCCGATTGATGATGCGCATCAGATCTATCTGACTTTCGAGGCCTATTTCTAAACACTAACGAAGAGTTATCATTCTCTCGGGGGTATGCTTCTTGACAGAGGCATACCCCTTTTTTATTGAAATTTTGTCGCTATGTATAATCATGACAGACGGCAGGATTCAGCACCAAAGAAGATATCCGATATCCCGAGCCAGAAGCCACTGACGGTAGACTGAAAATTCGATGGCACCGTACCACTTTTTTACCAGACACGGCGGCGTAAGCAGCGGCATCTACGCAAGCCTGAATGTGAGTCACGGCACCGGCGACGATCCCCGCAATATCGAGGAGAATCGGGCAAGAATTCAACAGAGGACCGGGACGCAGCGATTGCTCAGTGCCAACCAGATCCACTCCGACCGGGTGTATGTGGACAGCGGTGAACTAGAGCGCTCGCACGAAGTGGAGGGCTGTGACGCGCTGATCAGCAATCAGCCGGGTACGGCGCTGATGATCCAGCAGGCCGACTGCCAGGCGGTGCTGCTCCATGACCCGGTCGAAGGCGTCATCGGTGCGGTCCACAACGGCTGGCGCGGCAGCGTGGCCAATATCATCGCCAGGACTGTCGAACAGATGGTTCGCAGGTTCACCACCGAACCTGCGAATTTGCAGGCCAGCATCAGCCCTTCTCTGGGGCCGTGCTGCGCCGAATTCATCAAC
The DNA here is from genome assembly GCA_024640625.1 of Desulfobulbaceae bacterium. Taxonomy (GTDB): domain Bacteria; phylum Desulfobacterota; class Desulfobulbia; order Desulfobulbales; family Desulfocapsaceae; genus JABDQA01. The sequence goes on along the minus strand of JAHEER010000012.1, from coordinate 17,690 downwards.
CACAAGAAAGAACTGCCCGAAGCCTTCCAGCGCTTCCAGGTAACAAAAAACCACTTTGACTTCTGGCAGATCTCTGCCGCCCAGCTGAGAGAGTCCGGGGTGCGCTCTGAGTCGATTCACCTTCCTGAGATCTGCACGAGCTGTTCAGACGATTTTTTCAGCTACCGCCGGGCGGTGCGGCAAGGCCATCCGGCCTGCGGTCGCCACGCCTCGGTTATTTGTCTCGCTGCAGAGTCCTAGAGGGTGGTGTGGATGAAACTGCTGATTGTTGAAGACGACGCCAAGATAGCCGCTCTGATAGAAAAGGGGATGCGTGAAGCAGGCTTCGAGGTCGATGTCTGTTATGACGGCAACTCCGGGCTTGCCCAGGGGTTGACGGGCGTCTACGATGCGGCCGTGATCGATATCATGCTGCCGGGACTGGACGGACTGTCGCTCATTGGCCAGCTCCGTGAGCAGCGGGTATCGACCCCGGTGCTGATTCTCAGTGCCAGGCAATCGGTGGACGACAGGATCAGGGGGCTGCAGCAGGGTGGCGACGATTACATGGTCAAGCCCTTTTCCTTCAGCGAACTGCTGGCCAGGATCCAGGCCCTGATCCGCCGGGACAAGAAGCATGGTGAACCCACCAGCCTGAAGTATGAGGATCTGAGTCTGGATCTTCTGAAACGGGAGGTCCGCCGGCAGGGCGAGAAGATAGAGTTGCCCGCCAAGGAATACGCCCTGCTCGAGCACCTGATGCGCAATCCCGAAGTCGTCGTTTCCAAAACATCGATCCTGGAGCGGGTGTACGACTATTCATTCGATCCCCAGACCAACGTCGTCGATGTGCTGGTGTGTCGGCTGCGCAACAAGATCGACCGTGACTATCCGCAGAAATTGATTCACACCGTCAGGGGCATGGGCTATGTGCTCAAATCCACCTGAGAAATTCTTTTTCTGCCCTGCCATCCTGTGGTATGGTGGCCTGCGACACAGCACAGAACTTTTCGCATAAGGATACAGGCATGACGACCATTACTGTTGGCAGCCGGAAGAGCAAGCTTGCCATGTGGCAGACCGAAGCCGTCTGCAGGATGCTCAATGAGCGCGGCATAGCAACCGTCATCTCGGCGCTGGAGACCAAAGGGGATAAAATCCTCGACCGTTCCATCGCCAAGATAGGCAGCAAAGGGGTATTTACCGAAGAGCTCGAGGAACAGCTGGCCGATGGTTCCGTCGATATTGCCGTACATTCTGCCAAGGACATGCAGTCAACCCTGCCGGAGGAATTTGAACTGATCGCCTTTACCGAGCGGGAGAAAAGTCACGATGTGCTTCTGGGGTTTGCCGAGGTCGACCTGGGCGACGGTGCTGCACCGCTCACCGTTGGCACCTCCTCGGTCCGCCGGGTGGCGCTGCTCAAGCACTTCTACCCGCACCTCAGTGCGGTGCCCATGCGGGGCAACCTGCAGACCAGGATTGGAAAACTAGAGGCCGGAGCCTGCGATGTATTGATGCTCGCCTATGCCGGGGTGACCCGTATGGGCTACGATGAGCTGATCGTGCATCAGTTCGACACGCGGGATTTTACCCCGCCGGTCGGTCAGGGATGCATCGCCGTCGAGGCCGCCAAAACATTGGCCGAAGAGAAGAGGGGGCTGATCAGGGAGTGCCTCAATAATGTTGAAAGCGAGCTCTGTCTGCGGGCCGAACGAGCCTTTCTGAGAAAGCTGGAAGGCGGCTGCTCGATTCCTGCCTTCGGGCATGCGGTCTTGAAGGAAGGCTCTATCGAGCTGACTGCCGGGCTGGCGAATCTGGACGGCAGCTGGCTGTTGAAGAAGACACTCAGCGGGGCGGTTAACGATCCCGAGGGGGTGGGCAGCGAACTGGGCGACTTCGTTCTCGACAACAAGGGCCGTGAAACGCTGGCCGCCATTAAAGCCGAACTTAGTGAATAAGCGGGGACACAATACCTGTCCTGTCCCAACCCGGAAAATGTGTTTAATTATCTAACCTTAGAATCAAAGGGACAGGATAGGTATTGTGTCCCCCTTTGGTCTTACTTGCCTTTTTCCTCCCTGACCAGTTCCCGCAGATAATCGAGCCAGACCTCGAACCCTTCGCCGGTGGTTGCTGAAAAATCCATCACCTGCAGGGAGGGATTGAGACTGAGCGCTTCTTTGCGCGCTTCTGCTACTTCAAAATCGAAATAGGGCAGCAGATCAGTCTTGGTGATCAAAAAGAGTTGTGAACTGGTGAAGGCCTTCGGGTATTTGGCCGGTTTATCAGGTCCCTCGGGAACCGACACCAGCACGACCCGGGTATGCTCACCGAGGTCGAAGGTGGCCGGACAGACCAGATTGCCCACATTTTCAATTACCAGCAGATCGATGGAGTTCCCCCCGGGCTCTTTCTGAAGCTGGTGAAAGCCCCTGTGTATCATTGACGCATCAAGGTGACAGGCGCCGCCGGTGGTGAGCTGGATGGCAGGCACCCCTTTGGCTCTGATTCGTTCGGCGTCACGCTCGGTTTCAATATCCCCTTCAATGACGCCTATCTTGATTTCACTGCCGATTCTGTCGATGGTGTGTTCGAGCAGCGTTGTTTTACCCGAGCCAGGACTGGAGATAAGATTGAGTACGACGATGCGCTCCTCGTCGAAATGTTCTCGGTTCGAGCGTGCCATCGCATCGTTGGCCGCAAACAGCGAACGATTGATCTCGACGATTACCGAATCGTCGTGGGTCTGGCTGTGACCATGTCCATGGTCATGATCGTGTGTATGAGTCTGACAACCGCATGCATCGCACATAGGTTCACCCTTGGTTCTTGTTACGTTATTCCATTTCTACCTGCTGCAGTATCAAATCATTGCCTTCTTCGGCAATCAGCAGCGTATCTCCGCAGGCAGCACACTGGTGCGGACGTTCCCCTGCTGTTTTCTGCAGGTTCTGGCAGGCGCTGCAGCGGTAACCGACTTCGGGGATGACGATTTCGAGCTCGGCATCCTGGACGAGTTCATCCTGTCTGGTGAGGACTTCAAAACCGAATTTGAATGAATCCACCACCACGCCGGAGAGCGGGCCGATCACCATGGTGACCTTCAGTATCCGGCTGGTATTGTGCTCGGAGGCAAGCTCGCGGAGCTGCTGGAGCAGCCCCTGCACAAGTGACATTTCATGCATGGCGCAGGGACCCGCTAGCCAGCTCGCTCTGTTACCTCGACACCCAGCTCCGCCAAGCGCTTGAGGACGATGTCGCTTATCTCTTTGACCCTGGGCGCCACGACATCGGACAGTTCGGTACTGGTATCGAGCTTTTTGGGCACCACGCAGTAAAACTCGAGTGTCTCCGGAGCGGCGTCCCGCAGCTTGCATATTTCTAGAATTTCAAGCAGCCCAAGCTGATGCGGTGACATGCGGGTACTGATCTTACCGGCTTTGACGTCCGCGCTCGAGTAATAGTGCAGGGAGCCCGGTTCGGCATCGATGTCGACCACATCGATCACCAGCACCGGATCACACTCTTCCAGAAACGGGCTCATGTATATCCCTGCGGTGCCGCCGTCCCTGAGCAGCACCTCTTCGGGGAACTCATAGTGTTCTTCGAGATAGCGCACCGTATGGACGCCAAAACCCTCGTCTCCGACGATCAGGTTGCCAACGCCAAGAATGCCAATTTTCTTCTTATTGTTTTTCATTGTAATGGGTTTAACAGATTCTGGGGAGTGGGTGCCCGTGCAGCGGGGTAATGACCCGTGAGCCGCCGATTGGAGTATTGATCAGGACCCGTCCTGCACTGCCTTCTTCGAGTCGGCCGATGATCACCGCCTCTCGACCTTCTTCCTGCTGTTTCATCAAGGCCAGTATGCCGTCGGCCTGGGCGCCGTCAACCACTGCCAAACACTTGCCTTCGTTGGCCAGATAGAGCGGTTCCAATCCCAATATTTCGCAGGCGGCCCTGACCTCTGTCTTGATCGGCAGCGCTTCTTCTTGCAGGATGATGGAGAGCGCGCTGGCCGAGGCGATTTCATTGAGGGTGGTGGCCACCCCGCCCCTGGTGGGATCGCGAAAAGTCCTCACCGAGTCGGGATACTGGCCGAGTATGGCGTCGACCAGGCGATGCAGGGGCCTGGTATCGCTTCTGAGATTTCCTTCCAGGGCGATGCCGGCCCGGCGGGTCATGATGGTGATGCCGTGATCGCCCATGGTGCCTGACAGGATAACCGCATCGCCGGGGGTCCCGTTTCGGGACGAGAGCGAGAGCGTGGGATCGACGACCCCGATACCGGAGGTATTGATGAACACCTTGTCGCCTTTTCCCCTGGGCACTACCTTGGTGTCGCCGGTAACGATTGGAACGGTGGACTCCCTGGCGGCCTGGGCGATGGAGATGATGATTTTCTCGAGGTCCGCGAGGGCCATTCCTTCTTCAAGGATCAGGGCCAGGCTCAGACACAGCGGTCGGCCGCCCCGCATGGCCAGATCATTGATGGTGCCGTGGACCGCAAGTTTACCGATGTCGCCGCCGGGAAAAAAGAGTGGGTCGACCACATAGCTGTCGGTGGTGAACACCAGCTTGCCGGCCTGATTGTCGATAACGGCGCTGTCTTCAAGGTCTTTGAGGATGGGGCTGTCGAGGTGTTTCAAAAAGAGACCGCTGATCAGTTCCTGGCTGGCCAGTCCGCCGCTGCCGTGGTCAAGAAGAATGGTGTCGTCTGACATGATGGGTGAGTGTCCTCGAGCGTTTCCCGATTCGCCTACCTGTCTCTGCCGTACTTGTAGTAGGCCGCACAGGTGCCTTCACTGGAGACCATGCACGGTCCTATGGGTGTGGATGGAGTGCAGCGGGTGGAGAAAAGCGAACATTGAGGCGGTACGGTCTGTCCTTTGAGAATCGCGCCGCAGAGGCACCCCTTGGGTTCCTCGGTGGGCACGAGTTTGATATCGAAGCGTTTTTGGGCGTCAAATTTCTGATATTTTTCCCTGATTGTCAGGCCGCTGTCGTCAATCACGCCCAGTCCCCGCCACTCCATATCGGCGGGCTCAAAGATCTCGTCTACCATAGCCAGGGCCCGTGTGTTGCCCTCCCAGGAAACCACCCGGGAATAGATGTTTTCAACCTTGGGGGTGGAGTCGCCCACCTGTTTGGCCAGCAGAATCAGGCCATTGATCAGGTCGGCCGGCTCAAATCCGGCTACTACGCAGGCCAGTCCCTGATCGACGAATGGCTGATAGGCTCCCGCACCGATAATTGCCGACACATGGCCGGGACAGAGCAGTCCGTTGATATTGAGTTCGGGATCCTGCAGCAGCGCCTCGAGCGGTCCGGGGATAACCTTCTGGGTGGAAAACACGCAGAAATTGTCGATATCCTCGTGATGGGCGGCCAGGATCGTGGCCGCAATCCCAGGTGTGGTTGTCTCGAATCCAACGCCGAGAAACACCACCGTGTCAGCGGGATTGTTGCGCGCCAGCTCGAGGGCGTCCATGGGTGAATAGACCACCTCGACAAGGGCACCCCGGGCGGCGGCGTTAGCCAATGAGCCAGTATTGCCCGGAACCCTGAAAAGGTCGCCGAAGATGGCCACCCTGACTCCCGGGATTTCAGCCATGGCGATAAAGGCATCCATATGCGAGGCCGAGGTGACGCAGACCGGGCAGCCTGGTCCCGAGACAATCTCCATGCCCTCGGGAAGGATGGTGCGAATGCCAGTGCGGAAGATGGCCATGGTATGCGTACCGCATACTTCCATCAGCCGTACCGGCCTGGTCAGTGATTTTTTCAGTTCGCGCACCAGGGGCTTAACCAGGCTGCTGTCCCGGTATTCGTCGATGTATTTCACGAATCATCCCCGGTGAGCAGCAGTTCTTCCGGCATGTGAGAAGCCAGTTCCCTGATCAACTCGATATTTTTCTTGGCTTCTTCCTCGATCATCGAGTGGATCGCAAAACCGGCATGCACGATCACATAGTCGCCCACCTCGGGCCAGCGGTCGACGACATCCAGACGGATCTTTCTGCTCACTCCGTCCATAGTGACAACGGCAATCTGGTCCTGGGTGAAATCGTCGGGATCGCCTTCGATTCGCTCAACTTTCATTGGTACTGCGAGACACATGTAGCATACCTCCAATCAGCGCCTGACCGACGGAAACTCCGCCGTCGTTTATGGGAATAGCAGCCCCGGTGTAGGGGGCCAGTCCCCGTCTGGCCAAAGCAAATAACAATCCTTCCAGCAGGATGCCATTCTGCATGGAGCCGCCGGAAAGCACGACATCACTAATTCCAGTGGTTCCAGAGAGTTTCTCGACGAGGCGGGAAATACAACTGATCAGCCAGGAGTGAAACTGCAGCGCGAGTGCGGGCCGGTCCATGCCGGAAGAAATATCGTCTAGGGCTTTCTTAACAAATTTTGAAGAAATTATCTCCCATCTTTGTTCACTTTCTTGTTTCAGATAACAATCGGCGTCCTCGATCCCGTCAATCAGTATATCTTTCCAGCCGCTTGTCAACGACTTGCGGGCCAAAGCTTCGAGCTGCATTGCGGCTTGCCCTTCGAAGGTGGCGACAGGTGTCAGTCCCAGCAGAGCGGCGACCCCATCGAACAACCGGCCGCAGCTCGAGGTCAGCGGCGTGTTGAAGCGGTTCTGCAGCATCTGCACGAGCACGCTTTTGCTGGCTGAGTCAATGGCAGGGAAATAGTTCAGCGTCCCGCAGTTCTCACCGAAAAGGCAGTGCAGCAGCGACATTCCCATGCGCCAGGGCTCCTGGGCGGCTGCATCACCGCCCGGCAGTGACAATTGTTCGAGATGGCCGAGCCGGGTGAAGCCGTGCAGATCCGCCTTAAGAATCTCGCCGCCCCAGATGGTCTGGTCGGTCCCGTAGCCGGTGCCGTCCAGCACCACGGCCAGAACCGGACCCTTCAGATTGTGTTCGGCCATCACCGCCGCGGCGTGGGCGTGGTGATGCTGAATCCTGTAGAGGGGAAGACCAAGATCTCTGGCAAAATGGGAACTGAGATAGTCAGGGTGCAGATCACAGGCCGCGGCAACCGGTTCGATCTCATAGAGCCGTTTGAGATTGGCCACCGATTCACTGTAAAAGGTGAGTGAGGCCGTATTGAACAGGTCGCCGATATGCTGGCTGGGATAAATCGATGTACCGCGCGCCAGGCTGAAGGTACTTTTAAGTCCTCCTCCACAGCCGATGAACTCCGGCAATTCCTGGGGAATATGGAGTGGTTCAGGGGCGTACCCCCTGGCCCGCCGAAATGTCCTGATGTCTCCGGCCATATGCTTGACCACCGAATCGTCTACCCGGGTGACGATATCGCGGTTGTGGAAAAGAAAGAGATCGGCGACGCCTGCCAATCTGGAGAGGGCGTCCTCGTTGGAGGTGCAGATCGGTTCACCGCTCATGTTGCCGCTGGTCATAACCAGAGCCGCGGCGCAGTCCGGGTGGGCGAACAGCAGGTGATGCAGCGGCGTATAGGGAAGCATCAGCCCGATATCGCTCATCTCGGGGGCCAGATTTTCTGCCAGAGCTGAATGTGACCTCGGTCTGAGCAGCACGATAGGGTGCTGCGGGGAACTCAGGGTTGTTTTCTCCAAGTCGCTGAGCCGACAGAGTTTTGCGGCCTGGGACAGATCCTTGACCATGATCGCCAGCGGCTTGTCCGGCCGGTTTTTACGCCGACGCAGGGTGGCGACCGCCTGAGCCGAACAGCCGTCGACACAGAGATGAAAACCGCCGAGCCCGCGGATGGCGACTACTTTGCCCTGTGCGATGGCAGTTATCGCCGCCTCAATCACATCTGCACAATCCAGCTCTCGTCCCTGGTTGTCGTGCAGGGAGATGGCCGGGCCGCAGACCGGGCAAGCGTTGGGCTGGGCGTGGAAACGCCGATCCAGGGGGTCGAGATATTCCCGGTTGCAGTCAGCGCACATCGCAAAGAGCTTCATCGATGTCTTGGGACGGTCGTAGGGAATAGTTTCGATGATCGAAAAACGCGGCCCGCAATTGGTGCAATTGATAAAGGGGTAGCCGAATCTCCGATCGGCCGGATTGGTCAACTCTGCAAAACAGTCGTCACAGAGCGAGATATCCGGCGGGATATTTGCCCGGGAAGAGGTTGAGGTCCGGCTGGGGACAATGGTAAAGGAATCCGCCTGCAGAGGTTCATCAAGCGGCTGGTGCGAACATGCATCGATACGGGCCAGCGGCGGAGCGTGGGCGCTGAGTGCTTCGATAAACGAGAAAATCTGTGGACCGGCGGCCCGGATGACCACACCTTCGCTGGTGTTGGTCACCGTACCTGCAATGGTATAACGGGAGGCGAGTTTGAAAACGAAGGGTCGAAACCCCACGCCCTGGACCGTGCCCTGGACGAGAATTTCGACCCCGTTTTCTAGTGATTTACGCCTTGTGTTGGAATTTGACACCTGTGAAAATTGCGGAGACAAGTCCCTCCGGATCTCTGATATCGTTCCAGATAACCAGATAGACATGAATAAAGGCGAAAATCATGAACAGCCACATCAGCAGATGATGAATATAGCGGGCCGCCTGCTGGCTACCGAAAATCAGTACGCCATACTGTTCCCAGATTGGTACTTCCGGAAAGAGCAGGTAAAAACCGCTGATCAGCTGAAATACTGCGGCAATGATGATGAGAACATAGGTCATCCCAGCCAGCACGTTGTGACCGAGCCGATCTGTGTCGTGACCGCCCTTGATGTAGCTGTACCGCAGTATGGTGTTGAAGAAATTTTTGATATTTCTCGGCGTTACCGGCAGGTGCTCAAGAATTCTCTCCTGCTTGTTGCCAAAAAGATACAAAAAGATCCGCGCCAACACCGCCGCGGTAAAGACGTAACCGGCGATGAAATGGACAAACCGCACCCAGGTCATGACAAACGAAGCACTTCCTTCCGTCAGGGAGTTGGTCCACGGGCCGTGAATATAAAAGCCGGTGATGCACAAGGTAACAATTGACAGAGCAAATGCCCAGTGATAGAGCCGCAGCAGGATGCTCCAGACTTTTTTCTTTTCATATTCCATAATTACCTCCTGTCGGTTGGGGCCGAAAATTGAAAGTTTTAGTCCTTTTCATGCTTACAGAGCCTTGACTTTCATCACTTCTCGGCCTTCCGGATCCAGCATGTGTACGGCACAGGCAATACATGGATCGAAGGAGTGCACGGTGCGCAAAACCTCGAGCGGCCGTTCCGGATCGGCAATCGGATTGTCGATCAGTGAGGCCTCGTAAGGTCCGAGCTGATCCTGGGCGTCACGGGGGCCGGCATTCCAGGTGGACGGAACGACCGCCTGGTAATTCTTGATTTTACCGTCCTGGATAACAATCCAGTGCGACAGCAGCCCGCGCGGGGCCTCGTGGACGCCGACACCTTTCTGCTCGCCCTTCGGGAAGGTCGGCGGATTGAAGATCTCCAGATCACCGCTGCCGATATTGTCAATCAGCAGGTCCCAATGCTTGAGGGTCAGATCGGCCATCAACGAACAGCGCACTGCCCTGGCCGCGTGTCGGCCAAGGGTGCCGAAGAGTGCCTCGGGGCCGACCTTGGTGCCGGCAATCGTGCTGACCAGGTCGAGGGCGCCATTTACACCGTTGACGATTCCTTCGTGACCCTGGGCATACCCAACCAGCATCTGGGAAAGCGGACCAACCTGCATCGGCTTACCCTCGAAGCGCGGGGCTTTGAGCCAGGAGTAACGGCCTGCACCGTCGAAGTCGCCGGCTTTGGGGGCAGTCTCTTCTTCCCAGGGATGCTTCTGCCAGTCGCCGTCATACCAGGCGCGGGCAATCGATTCCTGAACGTTGTCCTTGAAATATGGGTCACGGTGATCCTGAAAGGCCTTGACGCCGGCCAGGTCGCCGCCCATGATGGTGCCGCCGGGCAGGTCGAACTCGGTGGCCGCGGCGTTGGTCGGCATGTCAGGCGCTGCCAGGTAGTTGGTGACGCCATTGCCGTAAGGCAGCCATTCGGCATAAAGGGCACCGACGGCAGCCAGGTCGACCAGGTAGACGTTGTTGATGAAGCCGCGAACTTCCTGGACCAGGTCCTTGACCCGGAAGAGGCGCTCCATGTTCAGGGTGGCTTCGTTGTCCGGATTGATCGCGGAGGTCACCCCACCGACGGAGAGATTCTGGATATGCGGGTTCTTGCCCGAAATGATCCCCAGAGCCGTGGTGGCCTTGCGCTGGTAATCGAGGGCCTCGAGATAGTGGGAAACCGCCATCAGGTTGGCCTCGGGCGGCAGTTTCATGGCTGAGTGGCCCCAATAGGCGTTGGCGAATGGACCTAGCTGTCCGCTTTCAACCAGAGCCTTGAGCTTGGCCTTTACGGCGGCAAAACGCTTGGCGCTGTTGCCCGGCCATTCGGACAGGGATTCAGCCAGCTGCTGGGTCTTCACCGGATCGGCGTCGAGCGCGGAGACGACATCGACCCAGTCAAGGGCTGAGAGGGCATAAAAATGGACGATATGGTCGTGTAAACAGTGAATGCCCTGGACCAGGTTCCTGATCAGCTGGGCATTGTAAGGAATTTCAAGTTTCAGGGCATCTTCTACGGCACGGACCGAGGCCAGGGCGTGGACCGTGGTGCAGACCCCGCAGATGCGCTGGACGAAATGCCAGGCATCACGAGGGTCTCGGCCCTGCAGGATAATTTCCAGCCCCCTGAACATCTGACCGGAGGACCAGGCGTTGGTAACCGCGCCGCCGTCGACTTCCACATCTATTCGTAAGTGACCTTCGATCCTGGTAATCGGATCAATGGTGATTTTCTGAGCCATCTGTTAAACCTCCAAAAGTGGTTGTTTGCATTGGTAATTGAAGATCAGCAATTAACCTTCGCTGTCGGATTTGCCTTTGATCAATCGTTTTCCTATTCCGACAACGGCGTGGATACCGACTGCAGCGGCAGTCACACCGAGTACCTTGGTGCCGATCCGGTCAGCATCCTCGACGATTCCGGAGCCGGGGATCTTGACGTTCGGAATTCTGTCATAGAACGGTGTCATGGTATCCCAGAAGTTGGGCTCAGTGCAGCCTATGCAGCCATGGCCGACGGCGACCGGCCAGACGCCCGCTTCGTTGAATCGGGCAACCGGGCAGTTGGCGAAGGTTTCTGGACCTTTGCAGCCTACTTTATAGAGGCAGTAACCCAGTTTGTGGTATTCATCACCGAACTGCTCGACGAACCGGCCCTCATCGAAATGGGCGCGTCGTTCACAATGATCGTGAATACGCCGGCCATAGGCGAATTTGGGACGCTTCAGGCTGTCGACAGCCGGGAGTCTCTGGAAGGTTAAGTAGTGGAGAACGGTGCCGAGAAAGTTGACCGGGTTGGGCGGACAGCCTGAAATGTTGATGATCGGCTTGTCGTGCACCAGTTTATCAACCCCGACGGAACCGGTCGGGTTCGGTTTGGCGGCCTGTACGCCGCCAAAGGTGGCGCAGGTGCCGTAGGCAATGATCGCGGCGGCGTTGGAGGCGACCTCCTCGAGGCTCTCCATGGCGGTTTTACCAGCGATTTTGCAGTGAATGCCATTTTCAGCGGTAGGGATTCCGCCCTCGACGACCAGAATGTATTTCCCGGCATTTTTCTCCATCGAGTCATGCAGTGCCTGCTCTGCCTGATAGCCGGCAGCAGCCATGACGGTTTCATGATAATCGAGGGAAATAATGTCGAGAATCAGGTTGGCCAGATCGGGATGGGCTCCCCGAAGCAGTGTTTCAGAACACCCTGTGCATTCCTGAAAGTGCAGCCAGATTACCGGGGGGCGCTGAGCCGAAGTCGCCGCCTCCACCATTTTGGGGACCATGCTCTCGGAGAGTCCGAGTGCGGCTGCCGCCATGGTGCACCCCTTCAGGAAGCCGCGTCGGTTCACACGCGGATCCAAGGTTTTGTTAACCGTATCTGCCATATCAACCTCCTAATGTTGAAACAACAAGTTGGCGCAATGCGCTGTTATCACCTCTAATATTTAAAGGTTAAAAAATAAAAATCCGATTTCCCGGCTGCTACAGGATGCTCCCTTTTCATCCTCGAGCGGCCGGATCTCGAATTCTCGTTGCCAATAGTACAATCCGTATAGATAGAACGATCAGCACTGAATGTCAATTCATTTTACCAGGGTACCGGTAAGACAAATCGAGTTACCTCAGCGCGATCGTTCCGGCAGAGAAAAGCAGAGGCAATAAGCAGGAGGGTAATCGGGGTGGAGCGAGCAGAAATAGACTACCTTCAGCCTCTGAAGGCTGGTCGGGCGGCCTCGGCTCAGCGCTTGAAGCCGAATACACCGCCGCGCTTACCCCCGCTGAAAGCCGGTCGGCCTTTGCGGCGGGATTTCTTTGCTCTTTTGGTGGGCTGGTTTTGGTGCCGCTCACGGGATTCAGCGGCCGGGTAAAAATGATCTTCCACCTCAATGCCCTCGACTGCCTCCCGGTAAAACAGGTAGAGCAGCTTGCACTTTTTGAAATAGCTCTTGCGTTTGAGCCATTTGGGCCAGCTGTTCTGGGTGCGGTTCTGGTGCAGCAGCGGCAGGTGGGCAAGGAGAGTGGTGATCTCCTGGCGCGTCGAGCGCCGCAGGTTGAAATCGAGGCCGATGGTCTGATTGAGCGTCTCGCGGATGTGCGTGGCGAGCTTGTAGAGTTGGGGACCTTTGAGTTTCTGCTGGAAAAGGTTGAAGTTGATTTCCGCCCAGGGAATAAGCAAAAAGGCCAGAAAAAAGTAGTCAGGCTGGCGGTGGGTGCCGCTGGCGACGGCCTGCTTGTTATGCCGATCGATGCTACGAAATATTCTGGCCAGATGCTCGCGGCAGCTGGTCCCGTCCTGCAGCACCGTCCCCAGATGACCATCATAGATGGGGAACAATTCGGTAAACAGATTGCCATCGAGGCTGAGCTCGTACCACTCGGCGGCGAACGCACTGTAGATGTCATTGAGGGTTTCATCCCGCAGTCTGGACGGCGGGCAGAGCCTGAGCAGGTGGTGATTCCTGCAGATGGCGGCCCAACTATCTTCCTCAACGAGAAAATTGTTGCGCACACTGTGTCTGACTGCACGCATCATGCGCACCGGATCGTGGGTGATGCGCTTGTCAGCAGAGCCGATTATCCTGATGATGCCTTGGTCGAGGTCGGCCACGCCACCGACGTAATCAATAATCGTGCGATTTTCTATTTCGTAGAACAGGGCGTTGATGGTGAGGTCGCGGCGCAGGGCATCCTCATCCGGCGTACCGTAGGTATTGTTGGGCGCCAGAATTGCTTCCGGGCCATCGATATCGTGTTCGCTGAGTGACCGCAGGGTTGATACCTCGATGGTCTTTCTATTCTTAAAAAAGACCTGAACGAGTCTGAAGCGCCGGCCGATGGTGCGGCTGTTGTTGAACAGCCTGCGTATCTGACCCGGCCGGGCGTCTGTTCCGATGTCGAAATCTTTGGGTGTTTTGCCCAGGTAGAGATCCCGGACGCCACCACCGACCAAGTAACTGGCAAAACCAGCCCGGTTCAGCTTGCGCATGACATAGAGCGCCTCGTCATCGATCATGTCCGGTCTGATCGGGTGCGCGGACGGCTCGATGATATTAGGCGTTGCGGTCATCTTGGGAGGCGGACGGTGGGAGCGCAGGTCTGATTGAATCGGGTTAAGCGACAGGAGGGGAAAAGCCGCACTTTTCCCGGTAGACTGATTCGGCCTGGCTGATGAACTGTTTGAAGATCTCGGCCACCGGCAGGATCGATTTCATCTTATAGGTATTCTCACCTGAGAAGAAGAGCCCTTTTTCGAGATCTCCTTCACGCGCAGCATTGAGCCGATCGTTAATGCAGTAATGGTAGTCGCATTTTTTCAAACACTTGAGTTTGCATTTCTCGGCGGTGACGTCCATGCCTTTGGCAACAGCCCGGACAAATGGTGAATTGAGCGCCCGACCGGGAAGCCCCACCGGTGAGGTGGTAAGAACGATATCTTCTTTTTTGGCATCCAGATAGGCCTGTTTGAACTCATCTGAGACTGGGCATTCCTTGCTCAATACGAAGCGGGAGGCGATCTGAATGCCGTCGGCCCCGTATTTCTCCATCATTTCCGCCATCTCGTAGCCGTTGGTGATGCCTCCGGCGGCAATGAGCGGGATCTTCTTGACCACATCTCTGATCGGGGGGAAAATGGTGCGTAGGGGTTTATCGGTTCCGAGATGCCCGCCGGCTTCCTTGGCCTCGACTATAACTGCTGCGGCCCCGAGCTTTTCCGCCAGTCTGGCCAGTGTTGGTGAAGAAACGATCATAGCGATCGGAACGTTATACTTTTTACCGATCTTAAAAATGTCCCTGGAAAATCCGGCCCCGGTGATGATCAGGTCAACTCCGGCCTCGATGGACTCGGTAACCAGTTCATAGAAATTCTTGACGGCATACATGATGTTCACGCCGATGATGCCGTCGGTTGCGGCTTTCGCTTTGAGCACGTCTTCCTTGAGTTCATCGGCGAGGATACCGGAGCCGCCGATCACACCAATACCTCCACAATCGGCCACCGGAACGGCAAGGGCGGAAGTCGACACGCGAATGGACATGCCGCCCTGAATCAGAGGTATTTTCGCTTTGAGATTGGCGATTTGAAGTGATGGTAATTTCATAATGGGGTGCTACTCCTTTAACCGTTGAGCCTGTCGAGCCTCGATAATGCCTATTGCGGTACTATTTGTCAAGCAATGTCTCTTCCGAACCGCCGGTTAAAAGAGGCCGCTGGAGATCTGAGCTGTCTTGTTAGTTTGATTAAAAACAACATTATTACAAAGGTATAGACTGTGTCGTGCGGTCTCACGGGGATCGCCTTCAGGCTCACTGCTGCTGCTTGACAAATTAATAACTTTAAGGTTAACTTATCTGTTTTTCAATTAATATTTGGAGGCAATCAATTGAAAATCAAAGCCCTGAACGGCTTTAAGGACATAATGCCTGACGATGTACTCCTCTGGAGGCAGGTGGAAGAGAGTGCCAGAATTGTTCTCGAGCGGTTTCATTTTGCCGAGATACGAGTACCTGTTCTGGAGAAGACAGAACTGTTTTCCCGTTCCATCGGCGCCGACACCGATATTGTCGAAAAAGAGATGTACACCTTCGTTGATAAACAGATCACTATGCGCCCGGAAGCCACGGCCTCACTGATGCGGGCTTATATAGAACATAATATGCATGGTCGCAAACCGGTGCAAAGGCTTTTCACCATCGGCCCCATGTTCAGGCATGAACGTCCGCAAAAAGGGAGGCTGCGCCAGTTTCACCAGCTTGATGTGGAAGTACTCGGTTCGGCGAGCCCCCGGCTCGATGCCGAGTTGATGAGCCTGGGAGACTGCCTGTTCAGCGAACTCGGCGTATCCACCTCGCTGGAGATCAACTCTCTCGGCTGTCCGGACTGCAGACCGGAGTATCGCCGCGTCTTGCTTGCTTTTATAGAGGAGCGGCTGGACCAGTTGTGTGAGGACTGCAGGAGGAGAAGCCAGAGAAATCCCTTGCGGGTCCTCGACTGCAAAAAACAGGGCTGCCGCATTCAGGTCCAGGATGCCCCGTCGGTGATCGACTATCTCTGTGAGAATTGTTCGATTCATTTCACTGAAGTGAGAAGGAATCTCGACCTCCTTGAAGTCGACTATACGGTGAACAAATTTATGGTACGGGGACTCGATTACTATGTCCGGACCACTTTCGAGTTCGTCACCGATCAGCTTGGGGCCCAGTCAGCGGTCTGCGCCGGCGGACGCTACGATGGACTGATCGAGATGCTTGGCGGCCCCAAAGTGCCGGGCATCGGATTCGCCATGGGGATCGAGCGGCTGGTGCTGCTCTTGAAGCGGCTCGAGGACCATGGGGATCAAAGCGCGGGAATTGATGTTTTTATCGCTGGCCTTGGTGAAGAAGCCGCCGATTATTCCTTTAAACTGATGCACGGGTTGCGAGGAATAGGGCTGCGGGTGGATATGGATCTTGATACCCGAAGCCTGAAGAGCCAGATGAAACAGGCCGACAGGAGCGGCGCTGGCTATACGGTGATCGTCGGTAGTCAGGAACTTGACAACCAGCAGGTGGTGCTGCGCAATATGAAAACCGGCGAGCAGACCGATGTGAACGTCGATGCGATTACTGACTTTTTCAACGAAACCTATGGGTTGTAAGAGGCGGAACCACATTGCACCAAAACGAGTAACTAACGGATTGAACGAACCCCGACAGGAATGAGCATGATTGATTCAATGGGAACAATGCGCAGGACGCATCATAATAATGAACTGAACCTGGCCCAGGTAGGCGAAACGGTGACCCTGATGGGCTGGGTGCTTCGCAGACGAGACCATGGCGGAGTCATCTTTATCGATTTAAGGGACCGGCGCGGCTTGACCCAGGTGGTGTTCAACCCGGAGGTGAACCCCGAAGTCCATGCCAAGGCCCACCAACTGCGCAGTGAGTGGGTTATCGCCGTGCAGGGGAAAGTGGAGCCAAGACCCGGTGATATGGCCAACCCAAAACTGGCCACCGGCGCCATAGAAGTTCTGGTAGATACGCTCAAGATACTTAACACCAGCGAAACCCCGCCGTTTCCATTGGATGAGGACACCGAGGTGTCGGACAACCTGCGCCTCCAATACCGCTATCTGGATCTGAGAAAGCCGGAGATGAGTGCCAACCTGATGATCAGGCACCAGGCCGTGCAGACCATCAGGCAGTACCTGAACGAGCAGGGATTTATCGATATCGAAACACCGATGCTGACCAAATCGACACCCGAGGGAGCACGGGACTACCTGGTTCCGAGCCGGGTCAACGCCGGCCGTTTTTTTGCCTTGCCCCAATCTCCTCAGCTCTTCAAACAATTGCTGATGATTGCCGGCATGGACCGCTATTACCAGATTGTCAAATGTTTCCGGGATGAAGACCTGCGGGCCGACCGCCAGCCGGAATTCACCCAGATCGACATGGAGATGTCCTTTGTCGATGAAGAACAGGTGATGGATGTGGTCGAGGGCATGATTGCAGAGCTCTTCCACCAGACCCGCTCCATCGATGTGCAGCCGCCATTTACCCGAATAACCTATGATGAGGCTCTGGCCCGTTACGGCACCGACCGGCCAGACACCAGGTTCGGCCTGGAACTGGTCGATCTGACCGCTATCGCTGCCGGCTGTAACTTCAAGGTGTTTCGCTCGGCGGCGGACAGCGGCGGTACGGTGCGGGCTATCAATGCCAAGGGCTGTGGAACATTCACCCGCAAGGAGCTTGATGATCTGACCGAATTCGCCATCCAGTTTGGCGCCAAGGGACTGGCCTGGGTGAAAATCAAAGAGGACGGCAGCTGGCAATCACCCATCGCCAAATTCTTTGCAGCTGAGGAGCAGCAGCAGATCGTCGAACGTCTCGAGGCCGAACCGGGCGATGTTCTTTTTTTCGGTGCCGACAGCCGCGCCATCGTCTTTCAGGTGCTCGGTGAGCTGCGCAACGAGTTGGCAAGGCGGCTTGAACTGCTCGACAAGGACAGGTTCGATTTCGTCTGGGTCACCGATTTTCCGCTGGTTGAGTATGATGACAAGGAGAAGCGCTATCAGGCTTTGCACCACCCCTTCACCGCTCCCCGGGAAGAAGATATAGAAAAGCTGGAGCAGGAGCCCGGGGAGGTCTATTCACGG
>JAHEER010000052.1 GCA_024640625.1 Desulfobulbaceae bacterium | reverse complement strand
ATCGAGGGCGACGATGTGCAGGCTTTTCTGGCTGAGACCATGAAGCGGGTCGAGAACAATCCGGCGTTAACCGTCCACCTGAACAGTGCAGTGGTGAGCACCGACGGCTTCATCGGCAACTTCCTGACCACCCTCGATAATGGCAAGAAAATAGAACACGGGGCCATCATGATCGCCACTGGCGGCAAGGAATATGAGCCCACTGAGTATGGCTATAACGATTCGGAGCGAGTCATCACCCAGCGGCAGCTCGAAGATCTCCTGGCCGAGCGCGAACCGGCCGATCAAGAGACCTATGTGATGATTCAGTGTGTCGGCTCCCGGGAAGAGCCGGCCAACTATTGCTCCAGGATGTGCTGTCAGGATGCGTTGAAAAACAGTATCGCCATAAAGGAGAAAAACCCGGCGGCCCGGGTCATAATTCTCTATCGGGATATGAGGGCCTACGGTCTCAAGGAAGACTTTTACAAGCGGGCCCGCGATCTGGGGGTGCTGTTCTTCCTCTTTACCCCGGAAGAGAAACCTGTGGTCGACATTGAGGGAGAAAAATTGCGGGTAAGTCTGCCTGGTAAGGTGCTTGGCAAAGAAATGGTCATCGAACCCGATTATGTCGTGCTGTCCACCGGCCTGCGGCCGCAGGAGGATGCCACGGAGTTTGCCAAAAAGTATAAATTGACCTGCAACATCGACGACTATTTTCTCGAGGCCCATGTCAAGCTTCGGCCGGTGGACTTTCCCAGCGAGGGTTTTTTCCTTGCCGGACTGGCGCACGCGCCGAAAAATCTCGAGGAGACTCTCAGCCAGTCGCTGGCCGCCGCGGGCCGGGCCGGTGCCCTTCTGTCCAAGGAAAAGCTGACCGTTTCCGGCATCATTTCCAAACACAACCGGGATATCTGCATGTCCTGCCTGGCCTGCTTCAGAGCCTGTCCGTTCGGCTCGCCGTTCATTGATGAAGACGGCATGGTGAGTCATAACGAAGTGAAATGCACGGGCTGTGGTATCTGTGCCGGCGTGTGTCCGGCCAAGGCGTTCCAGGTCAACTTCTTCAGAGATGATCAGATTACCGCGATGATCGATTCTGTGACCGAGATCAATTAGAGACCGAGGAGGATTTGAATGACACCCGGTGAAGAGAAAGAGGTAGCAGTAAATCCTGAAAAAGTCACGGGCGAGGTTCCCCCTGACTGGAAGGCCAATATCATTGCCTTCGCTTGCCACTACTGCGCCTTTGCAGCGGCCGACCTGGCCGGTGTCATGCGGCTCTCATACTCCCCAAGCGTCAAAGTGATCCGGCTTCCCTGTACCGGAAAGCTCGATCAGATTTATATATTGCGGGCCTTTGAGCGGGGTATTGACGGCGTCTTCGTGGCCGGCTGACTTCCCGGTCAATGTCATTTCCTGGAAGGAAATACCAACGCCGCCAAACGGGTCGAACAAGTCAAGAGAAGCCTGCGTACCGTCGGGGTAAATCCGGAGCGGCTGCAGTTTTTTAATCTCTCGGCAGCCCAGGGACCACGGTGGGCTGAAATATGTACTGAATTTTCCGAGAAAATCACAGAACTCGGACCTTCTCCGATCTGGGTGGCGCTGAAGTCCAAAAAAGGCGTCTCCCAGGTACAGGAAGATATCTCCGAAGTTGCTGAAGAATAATGATGTCAGGCCGATTAGACTGATAAAGGAGTAAAGGCTATGATCGTTGGCGAACAGAAACCATTTGAAGAAATCTGGGAAATGGTCAAGGACCACAAGCAGTTGACTGTTTTCGGCTGTAACACCTGCGTGGCCGTCTGCCACCAGGGAGGCAACAAGGAGGCAGGAATCCTCGCCGCTCAACTGAGGATGAGAGCCAGCCAGGATGATGTTGACATCGAGATTATCGACAGCGGCATCGAGAGGCAGTGCGAGCACGAGTTTTTTGAAAAGACCGAAGAACTGGTCCAGAAATCGGAAGCGGTGCTCAGTCTGGCCTGCGGCATCGGGGTGCAGTTCATGGCGACCAAATACGAGGCAACTCCGATCTACCCGGCCCTTAACACCACCTTTCTGGGTGACGTCCCTGAAACCGGAGTTTTCACCGAAAAATGTCAGGCCTGCGGTGATTGTGTGCTGGGGGTTACCGGCGGCGTCTGTCCGGTTAGCCGCTGTGCCAAACGTCTGTTCAACGGTCCGTGCGGGGGATCCACCACTGGCAAGTGCGAGATTTCCAAGGAGACTGAATGCGCCTGGCAACTTGTGGTTGACCGACTGGAAGCGTTGGGACGCCTCGACACTTATGAAAAGGTGATGCCTCTCAAAGACTGGTCGAAAGACCGCTCCGGAGGACCTCGATCATTCAAATTGGAGGACTTCTAATGGCAGCGACAGTAACCGGCAGCAAACTCGAGAGGGTACTGAAGAGCGGTCATCAGGCAGTTACCAGCGAATGCGGTCCTCCACGCTCCAGCGACCCGGCCCATATCAAGGAAAAGGGAGAACTGATCAAAGACCATGTCGATTCAATCAATGTCACCGATAATCAGACTTCGGTAACCAGACTCTGCAGTCTGGCAGCCTGCATTCATCTGAAAGGCATGGGGCTTGATCCGGTGCTCCAGATGGTGGTCCGTGACCGCAATAGAATCGCCTTGCAGAGCGACATTCTGGGCGCGGCCTCCTTCGGGATCAACAACATACTGTGCCTGTCCGGCGATCATCAGAGTTTCGGCGACAGTCCCCAGGCCTCGAACGTCTTCGATCTCGATTCGATGCAGCTCGTGCAAACAGTCAGACACATGCGGGATGAGGGCAAGTTTCTCAGTGGTGACGAGATCAAAGTCCCGCCAAGTATGTTCGTCGGGGCTGCCGCCAACCCATTTGGCGACCCTTTCAAAATCAGGGTGCCGCGGCTGGCCAAGAAGGTTGCCTCCGGGGCGGAATTTATCCAGACTCAGTGTATCTACAATCTCGATAAATTTGAAAAGTGGATGGAAGGCGTCAGGGCTCGAGGACTTCATGAGGAGGTCTATATACTAGCCGGAATTACCCCTCTGCGCTCGGTGGGTATGGCTCGTTATCTGCAGAAAAACGTGCCCGGCATGGATGTGCCCGACGAGCTCATTGAACGCATGAAAGGCGTCGATAAAAAGAAACAGGCGGATGAGGGCATCACCATTGCCGTCGAGTCAATTCAGCGTCTCAAGGAAGTGGAGGGCGTTGCAGGATTCCACGTGATGGCCATCGAATGGGAAGAAAAAGTACCTGAAATCGTCGAACGCTCGGGGCTCTACCCAAGACCGCAGATAGATTGATGGCCAGGTAGCCTGAACTTTTCTAACAATAAGAGAAAATAAAAAAGGAGGGAAGCGACGCTTCCCTCCTTTTTTATTTGCAAATGCTTGGGGGGTTAGTTGGTGGCTGACTCCGCCTGATTGTCAGCACAGGTTTTACAGATACCGGAGAATTCGATATGATGGCCAAGTACCTGGTAGTCACTGGTATCGGCCGCCAGCT
Source organism: Desulfobulbaceae bacterium (assembly GCA_024640625.1). GTDB lineage: Bacteria > Desulfobacterota > Desulfobulbia > Desulfobulbales > Desulfocapsaceae > JABDQA01. The sequence goes on along the minus strand of JAHEER010000052.1, from coordinate 18,428 downwards.
GATCGAGTTGCGGCATAGCGCCGAGTTCAATGTCGTCAACCTTGCCGCAGCGCGTGCAGCGAATGTGGTAGTGGAGATCAGTGGTCGCATCGAAGCGCTTCTGTGAACCCCCCACTTCCAGTTTCAATATCATACCGTTGTCCGCCATCAACTCCAGATTACGATACACGGTGCCGAGCCCGATCCTGGGCAGTCGCTTACGCACCATGTCATAGACCTCGTTGGCGGTCGGATGGGTTTTTACTTTTGCCAGTTCTTCGAGAATAACCTGGCGCTGCGGGGTCAGCCTAATGTCGCTCTGAGATTGCATAGGGAGCTCTGTCGTGGTTCTGATTAATGAATGATAATGTGTATTATTCTTATCTTATAGCAATGCACCATTTTTACAAGCATTCAATGCTAAATTCTGTGAAAAATCTATTGCTTGCTAAATAATAGAGACACCATACTTAATTTTGAAATTAACAAATTCGCTATGGTGTTCCCACCTTGTCTTGATGCCTCAAGGGTTCAGGCAGGGGTTGTAATAACCGAAGCGCAGGGAGGGAAAAGCGGCTTTGATTCTGGCCAGCCACTCACGGATACCGCAGGCAGCAGAGGTGGCAGTGGAGCCTATCTCGGCAAGGTACCATTCCGGGTCGATATTGAGATTGCGCAGCTGGATAAAATCGGGCCCGGTCTCCGCGATGAGTTTCAAGAATGCTTCAGTCTCCTGCTCCGAGTCGGTAAAACCGGGCAGGATAAAGTAGTTCAACGACACGAAGCCCCCAGCCTGCTTCATCGCAAGGATTGAATTTCTGACCTCAGAAAAACCGTAGTCTCTAGGCCGGTAGTAGTTATGATAAAAAGTCCCACGGGCTGAATTGAGACTGACCCGGATTGAATCGAGACCCGCCTCCCGCAGGCGGGCGATTGACTCAGGTCGGCTCGCATTGGTGTTGCAGTTTATCGTGCCTCTGGTGGTAAGCCGACGCATTTCTTTAATAGAACTTTCCAGCAGGTCGGCTTGAAGCAGCGGCTCTCCTTCGCATCCCTGGCCAAAACTTACCACCGGGCGTTCGGCGCTATCCAGGTGGGCGACTCCCACCTCGACGACCTCCCTGACCGAAGGGGTGAATTGCAGCCGTTCCTGGGTGGAGGGGCAGCATTCCGAGGCCTGCAGGGAAATGCAGCCAAGGCAGCGGGCGTTGCAGCCGGGCGAGGTAGGCAGTGGCGCTTCCCAGCGCTCCAGAAAATAATTACGCGCCGCCGGGCAGCGATACGTCAGGCAGCAGATGCCGAGATGCTGAATGAGGCGGTTGTCACGATAGTGCTTGAGTGCACGAGCGGTGCGTTTATCGATGCGCTGCTGGTCGAACTGGGTGAAGTCCTGCCGGCAGTCGTCATCGCTGCGGAAACCCGCCGCCCAGAACTTTCCATCATGCCAGCCAACCGCCGTGTAGGCGAAGAGCGGCAGCAGAGGTCCATTGTCTTGAGTCTGGTACGCAGCGGTCAGGGTGGAGGTGTGAGCCGGGGCCATGAAAGCGGCAACCCCGTATATCTTGCGTCCCGGGTAACGAGGGTCTTGCTCAAGAAGAAGAGGCTCGCTGCTGAGCGGGTCGATGCCCACCGGCAGACGGCCTGGCAGGGTGAAAAAATCGCTGCCCGGTGGCAGTTCGATGAGATCCTCGAGGGCTGGTTCAAGGTAGCGACCATGAGCCATACCGGCCATGCCCAGTTCCGGGAAGTCGAGGATGTTCCCCGACTCGTCGCAATAGACCAGAGAGGGAAGCGCAGCGGGATGGGTCACCTCGGTCGCAGTACCTTTGTTATCGAATCGATGGCCCGGTAAATATCGATGTCTTCACCAAACACATCCTGGATGTCGGGATGCTCGATGAGATCTTCGATGATGTACTGAGTGAGGTAAAGGGTAACGATGTTAGGGTCCTGGACCAGGGTGCGAACCGGGGCAAGTTTCATCTGGAGATCGAAATCTTCCAGCAGATGGAGAGATCTGAACTGATTTTCCAGGGACGTGCGGATCGAATCTACCGAGGTGGTTTCGATGATGTTTCTGTCAATCAGGCGCTGACACAGTTTGGTTGCCAGCGGTTCGGCGTGATCTCTGGCCAGCATGAACATTTTCCGGCGTTCCTGCTCCCGTTTTCTGTCAATTGCTCGAACCGCTTTATCGGTGGCCCGGTTTGGGTTGACATGTATTTTGGCCATTTAGCTCTCCTGATGAAACAGCGATCAACGGGCCGGCTGCCCGCTGGCTGGTCCTGTATGTATTGTGGATAACTGACAATAGTATGAAAGGTGCCGCCTAGCACCCCTCACTTTATACCGAAATAGTAAATATCACTAGAATAAAGTACAGTGATTTTTTTTAGGTGAGGGCTGAAACAGTAGAAGCCGCGAGGTGGGGCGGCAGCGTTTCTGAAATGTTGCCTGCCGAGTGGATATCAGCTATTGTTGCATGGCTTTCTGACAAAAAATCGGATCATGTTTGGGTAGGGGCGAAAGGCAGCTGCACTACCCGCGTGCACCTTGTTTTTCTTCACCCGCAGACAAAATAGTTCTTGTATTTGAGGTCAATCTTTCTATATTTGACCAGTTAAGAACAGTACGATTCTTATCGTTTCTGTCGACTGAAACAGAGCTGTCATGGGCACAGATTGTTGCCATTATTTCTTATCGATAACAGGAGGTTGTAATTATGCTGAGCAGAAACCGGGTTCTCTTGCATGTTGTAATGATATTGAGCCTTATAATCTTTTCAGGCTGTGCCAAGGACAAGGTCAGCGATGAGGAGATGAAACCGTCTACCGACAAAGCTGCCATGGGCAAGGAAGAGCCTCTCGAGTCAAAACCGATTGGCATTTCGGAAGGCCGGACTTCAGAGGGTATGCTGCCCGTATACTTCGACTTCGACTCATCTGATATCCGCAAGGACCAGGTTCCCAGAATCGAAGCCAATGCTGACTTTCTCAAGGAAAACGGTGATACCGCCATCCGTATCGAGGGCAACACTGATCCCCGCGGCACCAATGAGTACAACATGGCCCTGGGCGAGCGCCGGGCATTGGGGGCCAAGAAATACCTGGTAAATCTGGGTATCAGTGACAGCCGGCTCAGCACCATCAGTTTTGGTGAAGAACGGTTGCTCATGCACGGTCATGATGAACTGTCCTGGGCGCAGAATCGGCGGGCAGACTTTGTTATTGTCGAATAAGCGCTGTTAGAAGCGGTCATATCTGAATTCATTGCGGGCCCTTGGGGCCCGCTTGTTATTTGCACGGAGTTGTCATGTTTAAAAGTCTATTTGCAGTTGGTGTGCTATCGTTGTGCCTGTGCTTCTCGCTGGTCTCCATCGATTCCGCGGCCGCAGCCGACATGAAAGTCGGCGTTATGAATGTTCAGAAGGTTCTGGTCAGTTCGGTATCCGGCAAGGCTGCCAAGGAAAAATTCGATCAGAAAATGCAGGATCTGCAGTCCAAGTTTAAGGTCGAAGAACAGGAACTGGTAGACATGCAGAGTGAAATAGAGAAGAAGAGTTCCGCCTGGAGTGAGGAAACCAAACAGGTGAAGATGAGGGAGTTTCAGAAAAAGCGGCGCGAACTCCAGGAAAAATCAGAAGATGCGCGATTTGAGCTGAAAACCCTTCAGGATAAGGAACTGGCTCCGATATTAAAGTCCCTTGAGGGCGTGGTGGAAGCTTTTGGTGAAAAGAATGGCTACACCCTGATTCTCGATTCCAAGGCCGGAGTCATCTTTTTCACTGAGGCCGTGGATATCTCCGATCAACTCGTAAAAGATCTTGATGCGGCAATGGCTGCTAAATAGAATGCCGCGGCGATGATCTGGGGACGATGCCGGGCCGGGCCTGGACATCGTCCTTTTTATTTGGTTGTTCTGTTTCCAGGGCACAGACACAGGCAGGGAGCGACCCCATGGCATTGAAAAGCATGACCGGTTATGGACGGGCTGAAACCGAGCACCAGGGACGCATCTGGACCGTTGAGGTGAAGAGCGTTAATAACCGGTTTCTGGATGCCAAGATCAAGCTGCCGCGGAACTATGCCGCCCTGGAAGATCAGATTAGAAAAAGAGTCGGTACCTTCCACCAGCGTGGGCGGGTGGATCTGATCGTTTCAGTCTCGGGGGATTTTTCTGATCTGGTAAAAATAGCTGTCGATAAGAATCTGGCCGCAATCTATAAAGATCGGCTTGACCAACTGGCACAGGAACTGGGACTCAATAGTCAGGTCGATCTGGCCATGTTGATCGGCCTGCCGGATGTCTTGATAAGAGAGCAGCAGCCCGAAGATCTGGAAGCGATATGGCCCCTGCTGGAATCGGCTGTTGATGAAGCGTTCGGCCAGTGCCTGGAGATGCGCATCCGCGAAGGAGCTGCCCTGTCAGTCGATCTTGGCGAGCGTCTGCGGGTGTTCACCGGGGTACTCGACTCCATAGAACAGAATATTGAAACTATCATCGCCGACCGTGAGAATGCGCTGCAGGAAAGGCTCGAGAAGCTGCTTGGCAGCATCGATCTGGACCCTGCCAGACTGGCCCAGGAAGTTGCTGTGATGGTCGACAAATCTGATGTCACTGAAGAACTGGTCAGGCTGCGCAGTCACATAAGCCAGTTGGAGGATCTGCTCGACAGTTCGGCAGCGGTGGGCCGCAAGCTCGATTTTTTGATCCAGGAGTTTCTGCGCGAGGTCAACACCATTGCCTCCAAGATCAATGATGCCGACAATGCCCACAAAACGGTGGCTTTGAAGAGCGAGCTTGAAAAAATGCGAGAGCAGGTACAGAATATCGAGTAGATAATGGATTAACTCGAATGGTCAATCGCGAATGCAGCTACTCAATATAGGCTACGGCAACACCGTTATGGTCGAGCGGGTCGTGGCAGTGATCAATACAGGTTCGGCTCCGGCCAGAAAACTCAAGGAACTGGCCAAGAATTCCCAGCGGCTGATAGATGTGACCGAGGGCAGGCGAACCAGGTCGATCATCGTCACCGATTCAAATCATGTAATTCTCTCTTCAGTGCAGCCCGACACCATTGGTCAGCGGCTGGCGGCACTTCAGGAAGGCTACCATCTCGCGGAACCCCGGGAAGGCAGCAGAGATGAGGACAGGGAGCCCACGTGAGCGGTAATCTCTTCATCGTCTCCGCCCCATCGGGAGCAGGAAAAACATCTATTCTGAAGCTGGTCATGGAGCAGGTGGAGCGGCTTGAATTTTCCGTTTCCCACACCACCAGAGCACCACGTCACGGGGAGCAGGAGGGACACGATTACCATTTTGTGAATCATCACACTTTCGAACAGATGATCAAAGACGGGGCCTTCCTCGAGTGGGCCCGGGTTCATGACAACTACTATGGAACCGCGGCTGCTCCTATCCGGGAGAAACTGCGCAAGGGGGCCGATGTTATCCTCGACATCGATGTGCAGGGTGCCGATATAATCAGGCAAAAGGGTCAGATCGCCTATGTTGACATCTTCATCGCCCCGCCCGATGCCACGGAACTTGAAGCACGCCTGCGGCGCAGGGGCACCGAGGATGAAAGATCCATTGCCACCCGGCTGGCCAACAGCGTCGAGGAGATGCTTCATAGCACAAAATATCGCTATCTGGTCGTCAATGATCGGCTTGCCGATGCGGTGACCATGCTCTGCTCTATTATCTATGCAGCGCGCGCCGAGGGCAGAAGGGGCTTGAACGGGCTGCCCATGGGGGTGTCTTCCTGACCATGGGACATTACAGGAAGAGTTCATCAGGCCGGGAACACAGAATTCGCTACGGGGACGACCTCATCTGGGGCATTCACCCCGTGCTCGAGGTTCTCCAAACCCAGCCGGAAAGGATTGTCCAACTCTGTGTTCAGAAAGAAAAGCAGAGCAGGGGACTGCAGGAGATTATCGATGCGGCCCGCGCGCATGGAATAAACTGTCTTTTTGTAGATAAAATAAAGATTGGCGGCAGCCCCGAACCGCTCAACCATCAAGGTGTTGTGGTCAAGAGTGCGCCGGTACCGCTGCTGCCCTTCGACGATCTTCTCAACTTTTTCAAAGACGCCTCACGCAAGGGGGGAACCCCCCGCCTCATGGCCTGCGACTCCATCCAGGACCCCCATAATTTAGGAGCGATCATCCGATCTGCCCATGCGGCCGGGGTAACCCACTTGATTCTGCCCCGTGATCGATCGGCACCTCTGGCGGGTGTCGCTGCCAAGGCCTCGGCTGGAGCGCTTGCCAAGATGCGGATCAGCCAGGTGACTAACCTGGCTGAGGCTTTGAAAAGAATAAAAGAGGCAGGGGGCTGGATTTTCGGGGCGGTCAAGGACGCCCAGGCCAGTTCCATCTATGCGACCGATTTCAATGTTCCCGCGTGTCTGGTGGTGGGTAATGAAGGAAGCGGCTTGCGGCCCTTGGTAAAGCGCCACTGCGACGTACTTGTTTCGATACCGATGGTCGGTGAAATCGACAGCCTGAACAGCTCTGTGGCTGCCGCGGTGATCCTCTTCGAGATGCTCCGCCAGTCGCTTGACTGAAGGGCTGCTATTTTTTTTCTTCGAGTTTGGCTTTCAGCAGCGCCCCAAAGCTGCCCATTGAATCCTGCGCTGCTCCTTTCTTCGAACTCGTCTGGTAGTCCTTAAAATCACGCTGTTCTTTCTCTTCCTCATCCTCGATTGACATGTAATCCGAGGGGATAAGGCTGATTCGTCTGCTTTCGGTATCGATCGATTCGATGATCACTTCCAGGTTTTGCCCTGCCTCGACCACCTCTTTCGGGTGGTTGATCCGCCTGCCCGCGCCCAACTTGGAGATATGGACGAGACCGTCAACGCCGGGAGCCAGGGTGACGAAAGCGCCGAACTGGGCGAGTCTGGCAATGGTGCCGACATAGGCCTTTCCTTCGGCTAGTTTTTTTACCGCTGCCTCCCATGGATCCTCCAGTGTTTCCTTGATGGACAGACTGATCCGATCGTTTTCCCAATCCAGACCTTTGATAACGGCCTGGACCTGCTGGCCAATGTGGTAGGTCTCCTCGAGATTATCGACCCGGCTCCAGCCAACCTCGGAGATAGGAACCAGTCCATCGATACCGCCTATATCGACAAACAGGCCGAAAGATCTGATGGCAGAAACACGGCCTTCGATGCTCTGCCCCTCTTCCAGAACGTCCTGCAACTCCTCCTTTTTCAGTTGCCGCTCTTCCTCCTGCAGCAGTCTGGCCGACAGGACGATGTTTCTACCGCCCGCCTCGAATTTGGTTATCAGAAAACTCATGTGAGTATCAAGATAGGTTTCAGCGGCGTTTTCCACCCGACGCAACCCCATCTGTGAGAAAGGACAGAACCCCCTGACATTGCCCGATAGGGTAATCTCGAAACCGCCCTTGATTTCTGCCTTGACAAACCCTTCCACGGGGACCGAGCTGTGATAGGCTTCTTCGAGATGGGCGCTGGTCGCCCCTGAGCCGAGCCTGGCGGTGAAGATCTGGCCCCCGGGGCCCGATTTCAGGCAGTAGACTTCAACCTGGTCTCCGGGGGAGATCGATATCTCGCCATGTTCATCAGTGAACTCGGATATCTCGATGATCCCTTCACTCTTGGTGCCCACATCGAGGAAGACGGTTTCTTTGTCGATGCCAACCACCGTGGCTGTGAGTTTTTCGCCTGGGGAGAGCTTCCTCAAGGTTTTTTCTTCACTCTGGCCGAAAAGTTCTTCAAAGCTGTCGCTGTCGTGTTCCATCTGAGATCCTGTACGTCTTGGTTGAATGCGAGGCAAGGAAAAGCGCCCTGCGTACTTTTATTGTCTGATTATCTCCGTTCCCTCGGGCGGGATAAAGGTGAACTGCGCTTCAATGTCCTGCCGGTCTTTTGCAGCGAACGGGTTTATCACAATGTTGGAGAGGTTGATGGTGGTCTTGGTGTCGAAATGATCGAGCAGATCTATGCGCCTGATTAGCGAATCTCCACCGATCCATAGATGGATGGTTTGAATCTGTGAATTTTTATCCAGTGGCTCAAGCTGCAGGCTCTGCATTTCCGGGAGGTCCTCCGCGGATATATCTGTTTCAACGAAAGCAGGTAAGATGGTGAAATGTCGATCCAGCGGCTCAGAAGCTGCAAAAAAGGAAAACAGAATATCGGTCTGGGCTTCCTCGACCTCGGAGATGATCATCTGATTGAGTTTTTCGAAATACATTGAAATAGTGCTGCCGTCACTGATGACCACCTGCGGGTCAGGCGTCAGGTAGTTCCAGCGCATCAGCGGCTTTTCCGCAGTCCTCGCATAGAGTCCGTTCCCTTTACCGGACTTGGGCCGGCCGGTCATGGGCCCGCTGGTTGTCTGGGAGAACGAAAAACTCATGCTGTCGATAGTGGTGTAGGTAGCCTGGAGCCGCTGGGCCAGGAGGACTTCCGGACTCTGGGCCCGGGAATCGCCGTTGGCCGCAAGCAGGGCCATGATGACAAAGAGCATGGTCCATAGGGGGCCGCTCTGGTATCTGCCTGGGTGCATAGTGTTAACCGGGTGGAAGAGAGTCAATCTAAGCTGGTGATCTATACCAGAAACTCGCCTGAACAACAAGCGAGCTCGGGCACTGTTCGTCTTTATCGCTTTGTGAATGAAATGCTCGAAGGGTGGGCAAAAAACACACAGTGCCTTGGTATTATAACTAAAATGTACCCGCACCCTGAGACTGTTGAGACCTTGCTTGAAAAGGTTGAGTGAAAATTCCGGAGCAGGTTTACTGAGCTACTGAGACATAATAAAGACCGGCTCGAAATGTGCAAGGCAACGGTTCACATTTGTCGACCTGCGCACCTGGTCAGCGGAGAAGAGGGAATCTCAGAACCTCTGGTTCAGACGGAATGACATCGCTGGTAAGAAAGCCAAGCAGAGAAGCTCTATAGTTGTCGTATCGCGTCGATGCACGGGGTGTTGTCAACTTCTTTTGCTGTTCCGGGAAGGAGAATATTGACAGAAAGGGCAACACGAATTATTTTTGCGCACGAAAAAACTAGAAAAGAAATCCGTCGTTATAGACGAATATAATGATTCAGCGTCAAACGTGTGGAGAAGTACGATGCCGGTATACGAGTATGAATGCACAGATTGTCAGAGCGTAATCGAAGTTCAGCAGAAGATCGCCGATCCTCCTTTGGCAAGTTGTCCTGAATGCCAGGGACCGGTCAGAAAATTGATGTCGATGTCTTCTTTTCAGTTGAAGGGCGGCGGCTGGTATGCCGATGGCTATGCCTCCAGCACCAATGGCTCCGCCAAAAAAGAAGAGAGCACACCTGCAGCGCCACCCTGCCAGACCGGCGAGGCCGGGGCCGGCTGCGCCGGCTGTCCGGCTGCGGCTTCAGGAAAATAATTCCGTCTAGATCCCTTTCTTTTTAAGTGATTATTGATCCGGTCTGCGTTCGGCAGACCGTTCAGTCTATTATAGCCATCGCATCGCCGTAGCTGTAAAAGCGATAATCGGCCGCGATGGCCTCACGGTAGCAGTCCAGCAGCGTCTCTCGGCCGCACAGCGCCGAAACCAGAAAGAGCAGTGAAGATTCGGGCAGGTGGAAGTTGGTGATCAGGTTGTCGACCACCTGAAATTCAAACCCGGGGGTGATGTAGAGGTCGCACCAGTCCTTCACCGGGTTCAGACGGCGGCTGCGGTCGACGCTGTATTCCAGCGCCCTGACCGTGGTGGTGCCCACCGCCCAGATTTTTCCGCCTTCTTCTTTGGTCCGGTTCACCAGTTCCGCGGTAGACTCAGAAATTTCGATATATTCGCTGTGAATTCGGTGGTTTGATATGTCACGTTCCTGCACCGGGGCAAACGTACCGTAGCCCACATGCAGGGTCACGGGGGCGGTCCTGATCCCCGCACTCGTGAGTGTTTCCATCAACTCTGTGGTGAAATGGAGTCCCGCCGTGGGTGCCGCGACCGCTCCGGGCTGAGTCGCATAGACGGTCTGATACCGCTGTCTGTCGCTATGCCAGCCATCCTCGTCTCGTTTTATGTAGGGGGGAAGAGGCACCTCTCCCCGGCGGTCCAGCAGTGAGTCGAGACCGGTGGCGGTATCGAGAACCAGTTCGATCAGCCATCTCCCCCGGGTGCGATCTTCAAGCATCACACAGAAGTTCTGGTCATCGAGGTGGATGGTGGAGCCTTGCGCGGGCGGCCGCGAAGATTTGATCAACGCCTCGCCGCTGAACCTTGCCCGCGTCGAATCGGATTGTCCCGGGGGGATGGTAGCGGGATAGCCCAGCAGGAAAACCTCGGCTTTGCCGCCGCTCTCTTTTCTGCCGTGCAGGCGGGCCGGGAAGACTCTGGTGTCGTTGAGGACCAGCAGATCGCCCGGATTGAACAACCGGGCAATCTGATGGAAATACATATGGTCTATCAGTCCCGTGGTTCTGTTGAACACCAAGAGACGCGAGTGATCACGTTTGGCGCTGGGAAACTGGGCAATATTTTTCTCGGGCAGATGGTAATGATAGGCCTCGAGTTTTAAATCATCTTGCATAGTGAGTTCGGGTTCATTACAAAATAGAAGAGCTCGTACGCATACTTTCTCTAACTTAAGGGGTCGGACTTCATACCATGCATCTGGCAGTCGCTGCAACTCAAAAGGAAATGGACGCCTTCAGCCGCCTCGCTCACGATTGGCGGCTCCGTCCCCGGCAGCTCGTTTCAGGCGTCGGCCCGATGGAAGCTGGCATCACCCTGAGCCGCTATCTAGAGAAACACCATACGAAGATCAGTGCCGTTGTCAATTTTGGTGTCGGCGGGGCCTATTTTTCAGGTCCGGAGAAACAGCTCGACCTACTCGATATCTGTCTGGCCGAGCACGAGGTGCTGGGCGATTTCGGCATCTGTTACGGCGATCGGGTTGAACCTTTTGAGCAGGGCGCATTTCCGGCTCAGTGGCAGTTCAAACTGGACTCCGGTCTGCTCCGCCAGGCCCGGTCGGCGCTGGCTGCCGAGGCGGTCAAGGCTGTTGCGGGCACCTTTGTGACGGTCAATGGCGCCAGCGCTTTGAAAGTCCGCGGCGACCATTTTGCCGCTCGCTACGGGGCGATCTGTGAAAATATGGAAGGGGCAGCCGTGGCTCGGGTGTGTGAACTGTTCGATCTACCGCTGGTCGAGGTTCGGGCCATTTCCAACCAGGTGGAGGACCGCTCTGAAGAGCCCTGGCCGATTGCTGAAGCAGCGGACCGGGCGGCCCAGGCAGCAATGCTGATAATCAAAAGACTTCAGGATAAAAGATGATTCCCGCAGAGCCTTTTTCCCTGGGATTTTCGCCATGCCCCAACGATACATTTATATTCTGCAGACTGGTTGAGGAGGCCCATAACCAGGCGCAGCCTTTTTTTCAGCAGCCCTGCCTCGAAGATGTGGAGACCTTGAACTTGTGGGCCTTTAAAGGCCGGCTCGAGGTCACCAAGCTCTCCTTTCATGCCGTCGCCCATCTACTCGACTCCTATTGCATACTCAATTCGGGCAGTGCCCTGGGACGTGGCTGCGGCCCTCTGCTGATCGGCAGAGAACCGCTGCCGATCAGCAAGCTTACCGACAAGAAAATAGCCATTCCCGGCACCTACACGACTGCTGCCTTGCTGTTCAGGATGTTTGCACCCGACAGCACCAATCTCGTAGAGATGCGCTTCGAGCAGATTATCGATGCGGTGGCCTCGGGCACCGTCGATGCCGGGGTGATCATTCATGAAAGCCGTTTCACCTACCCCGAGGCAGGCCTGGTCTGCCTGCAGGATTTGGGGCAGTGGTGGGAAGAATCCTTCGATGCGCCGCTGCCGCTCGGCTGTATTGGTGTTAAAAGAGCAGTACAGCCGTCTCAGCGAGAGGAAATCGATCAAAGAATTGCAGCCAGTATCCGCTGGGCCAGAAGCCATCCTGAGCAATGTTATTCCTTTATCAAGCAGTATGCTCAGGAAACCGAGGATAGGGTAATCGACCAGCACATCGAGCTCTATGTGAACGAATTCTCACTTGATCTTGGTCATGAGGGGCGCCGGGCAGTGGAGCTGTTCATCGAGGAAGGGCGACGCCGGGGAGTACTGCCGCCGGGGCAGGGATCCGTTTTCTGTTCCAGGTAGACCCACTTATGCTGACTCTTCCCGATCATCTGCCGGTGCTGGCGCTCTCAAAGTCTGAAAATGGTGTGGAGGCCGGGCAGATTGGCAAGCTCCTGGACTTGCTCGAGGCCGCTGGTATTTTTGTCTCCCAGATCGATGAGCTCAATTCGGCCACCCCAGCACAGGATGTGATCACCCATCTGACCCACGCCGATCTGCTGCTGGTCAGCGAGGCCCCGACTGGTTCTGTACCGACTCTGCTGTGCTCGCCGACACGATCCTCCGATAGCCGGACCAGAAGTGGTTCTTTTGTCTGCCGATCAAGTGCAGACCTCCATTGCTGTGTGGCCGATATCAAGCGCTGGCTCGACCAGTGTGAATCCGCAGTGCCGCTGGCAGGAGCCGTGCTGATTGGCGGCAAAAGCTCTCGGATGGGACGTCCCAAACATTTACTTGAGCATGCCGGCGGAGAAACCTGGCTACAGCGTTCGCTGACAACGCTCAGCCCGTTCGTGGGCGAGTTGTTCATCTCGGGAGCAGGTAAAATTCCCCCTGTTCTGCGCAGCACAGCGCGGGTTGACGATCTGCCAGGTGTGCAGGGTCCCTTGGCCGGCATCGGGGCTTTGATGAGAAGGCGGCCCTTTAGTTCATGGCTTGTTCTGGCCTGTGATCTACCGAACCTTGGGGCGCCTGCGATCTCCTGGCTGCTGAATCAGAGAATTGGAAGATATCGGGCGATAATAGCCACGAATCCGGCCACGGGGAGAAGCGAACCGCTGCTCGCCTGGTACGACTATCGCTGCGCACCTCTCATCGACAAGATGATTGTTTCGGGAAAAAGAAAAATCAGTGAGCTGTGTACCTTTGAACTGACCGCCCAGCCATTGATACCAGAAGAACTGGTCGACTGCTGGCGCAACGTCAATTACCCGGAAGAGCTGGACTCTAGAGGTTCATCTGGGCCTTGAAAACGGGGCATTTCCTGCAGACAGCGATCTTTTCTTTCCAGTTTTTCTTCACGTCGCTGTTGCAAATAGTACCGCTGATGAACCAGCACAGGTGTCCGGCGTTGAATTCCCAGGCCGGACAGGCCTGCTTTACTTCTTCGGAGCATTGGCGAATGTCCCAGCAGATATGCGTGCCAGTGTTATTCTTCTGGGCAATCAGGAAAAGGAGCTGGCGTTCCACGTGGACGGGAATGTTGCGCCATCCCTGCTCATAGCTGCTCACTGCTTTTAGTGAAGTCCCGAGCAGTTCAGAGAGCTCTTTCTGGGTTTTGGCCAGTTTTTTCCGAATCGTGGTGAATTCGTTTTTTTCCATGATGATCCGTAACCGCTGTAGAAATTAAAACCTTCCTTCTTATAACACATTGTAGCATTCAGCGCTGTTAAGTACAACAATTATCGCCCTTTTCAAAGTCTAGAAATAAACGTTGCCAGGCCCTAATCAGCGGGACGATACGCATAGAAGACGCTTGTAAAACCAGGGATATGGAGGTAGTTTTCCAAGCTGATACCGACGGAAAGCAGGGATGTGTGTCTTTTTCATGACCATTATAAAAACAATTATCGCCCAGCGGATAGTGATGTGGACGGCAGTGCTGTGCGCTGTCACCGGGCTGTTGGTTGGCGGTTGCGGCGGCGATGAGGCTGTCCGCTTGAAAATCGGTGACCGGGCGCCGGCGTTTACCATCGTCGATCTGGCTGGGCAGACCATCTCGTCTGCCACTTGGCGAGGTTCTCCTGTAATTTTGAGATTCTGGGATACCGAGTGTAAATACTGCCGGGCCGATTCTCCGATCATCAATAGTTATTTCGACACCTACCGGCAGCGCGGGCTCAAGGTACTCTATGTGGCCACCTCCAATGAGACAGTCGAGCGGGTCAGAACCTATATAGAGGAATTGGATATCGGTTTTCCCGTGGCACTCGACGCGGACGGTAAAATGGCTCGGGATTATCAGGTGAGTCTGGTTCCCCAGACTATCTTCATCAGCCCGGATCAAAAAATCATTACCGCCATTCTTGGAGGAATCGGCGAAGCTGAACTTCAGGAATTACTTGGTCCATACCTGCCATAACCAATGAAAAGGAGGGGAGATGAGAGCGATAAGGAGGGCTGCACCGGTCTTTCTGGCACTATTGGTCGTGTCCGGAATCGCTTCTGGCAAGCCGTTGCATGAGGTCGATCAGAGTGAAAAGTGTCCCGTATGCGGGATGTTCGTGGCCAGCTACGAGCAGTGGCTCAGCCAGATTATCAGCGGTGGAGACGCTAAGCCGCTGGTTTTTGACGGGGTCAAGGACATGATGGCCTACTATTTCAATGGCGAACGCTATGGCGGCGACACCGACCTGTCCACAGCGGAAATCTGGGTGCGCAACTATTACACTCTTGATTATATCGATGGCAGACAGGCATATTATGTGATCGGCAGCGATGTGCTGGGGCCCATGGGCGATGAACTGATTCCTTTTTCCACCCGGCAGGAGGCGGAAAACTTTAGAAAAGACCACCAGGGAACCGCCATCCTCACCTTCGAGGAGATCACCTCTTCGCAGATCATGGAGATGAAAAAGAAGCATATGATGAAAATGAAGAAAAAGAAGGCGATGCAGCAGGCCAATTGAGATGAGGCTGTCGGTTCGATTCTTTTTCCTGCTCGCTGTCTGCGCCTGTCTTCAAGCCGGTCTGATCGTGGCAGCTGACCAGCGGCTGGTCCATGCAGACGAGGCCCGGCACAGGGTTGTTAAAACCGTGGCAGTCTTCGGTTTAAGCGACCTCTGCATCGCCACCGATGCGCGCTATGTCAGGCATTTCGCCGTTTCCGACAAGCTGTCGCCCTTCATGGATCATCCAGGAGCCATAGAGCATTTTCCCACCGGTTCCTTCTGGATTCCGGAGCAGTAAATGGCTGGCAGCTACCTTGACAGGCAGCTCAATATTGCCGATTATGCGCTCAGTGGTTTCATCAGACGACTTGGTAGAAACAGTGTCGTGGTGTTCATCTTCGCTCTGGTCATCTTCATGGTGGCTTCATTTTCCCTGACCACTACCAGCCTGAAACATTCGGCCAGCCGTCTGCTTACAACGGTACCGGATATAACTGTCCAGCAGATGTCGGCCGGCCGCCAGGCAGCGCTGTCAGTCACGGTGATCGAAAAACTTGACGGGATTTTCGGCATACGCTCTATGGAGCCCCGGGTTTGGGGCTACTATTTCGATGAGAACAACGGCGCCAATTATACTGTAATTGGCCATGCCAATTTTTCTGACAAAGCACGGATTGCCGGCCTGGGGATCGACTTTCTTCCTGCGCTCAAACTTGATGCAGATGCCGATCCGGCGGTGCTTGGCCGCGGCGTTCGGGAAAATCTCGAACTTGGCGAAAGACGCACCTTTTCACTGTTTCGCCCGGACTTGAGTGTGCAATCCTTCATCACTGTGGGTACCTTCAGCGCGGAGACGTCGATGGTCACCGATGATCTGATCATTATGGATCTGGACAGTGCACGGGAGCTGTTTGGTCTGGGGCCGGATGATATTACCGATCTGCTGGTCGACGTCGCCAATCCCCTGGAAATCGACACCATAGCCGACAAGATTGGCGAGCGCTTGGCGGGTGTCCGGGTGGTGACCAGCGAGCGGATAAAGAAGACTTACCGGGTCGCCTTTGGCTGGCGCTCCGGCTTTGGGTTGGCCTGTCTGTTCGGCGCCGTGGCCGCCTTCTTTATTTTTGCCTGGGACAAGGCAAGCGGCCTGACGCCCGCACAGCAGCAGGAGGTTGCCATTCTCAAAGCACTGGGCTGGCACACCGAGGATGTCATCACCCTCAGATTCTGGGAGTCTCTCATCATATCGGCTTTGGCCTTCTGCTTGGGCTATCTGGGCGCCTGGATGCACCTGCTGTTTTTCGACGGCATACTCTTTCGCCCACTGCTGCTGGGCTGGTCCGTACTGAAGCCGCCGCTGTCGCTGGTCCCGGTGTTCAGCTTTGCGGATCTGCTGCTCATTTTTTCTCTTAGCGTTCTGCCCTACCTGGCCGCTACGGTGATACCAGCCTGGCAGAGCGCGACCATCCGTCCCGATTCGGTGATCTGAGATGAAGATCGAACTGCACACGGTGGAAAAGTATTACAACCGCGGCGCCCACAACCAGGTTCATGCCCTGCGCGGCATCGATCTGCTTATCGATGCCAGTGAGACGGTCTGCATCCACGGACCGTCAGGTTCCGGCAAGTCGACCCTGCTCGCCATCCTGGGCGGCATTATCGGGCCAACCTGCGGCAGCGCCGTGATAGGCGGAAAGAAAATGGCCCGGCTGCCGGATCGCTTTCTCACACTTTACCGGCGCCAGCACATCGGGTTTATTTTTCAGCGTTTTCGGCTCATTCCCGAACTTAGCGTACTGGAAAACGTCACCCTGCCGCTTCTGCCACTTGGGATCAGGCCGGCAGACCGTAAGAAACGGGGTCGGGAGCTTCTTCAACGGCTGGAGATAGATCACCGCAAAGATTTCCCGGCCGCGGAAATTTCCGGCGGTGAACTTCAGCGCGCGGCAGTTGCCAGGGCGCTGATCAATGATCCCTCCGTGATAATCGCCGATGAGCCTACAGCCCATCTCGACACCAGGTTGAGTGAGGATTTCTTAACCATCATGACAGATCTCAAGAGGCTGGGAAAAACGATAATAATTGCTTCCCACGACCCTCTCGTCTCAGCAAGTCCGGTTGTTGACCGCTGCCTCTACCTGCGGGATGGCTTGCTCTGCGCAGCCTCCTGAACCGAAATGATTCTGGAATCCTGGTCGATCGCACTCATCACCTGCTCGGCGGTAACCATCGTTTTTGGGTTCGTCGGAGCAGCTACTGCGCTGCGGCTCCTCAGGTATTGGGATCTGGGCTCGGATTCGGAGCGCCAGATCAGGCTCGAAGAAAAGGTCTGGCTGACGGCCGCCCTGGTGCAATTCGCTCTCGCGGTACAGATAATTTCCGCGGTGCTGTTCGTCTATGCCGCCGATTATTTTGCCACCGTGCTCAAAGGGGCCATGTGCGCCGCCGGATCCCTGAGTGCAAACGTATATGGATTGCCGGCCCTGGGCTTTAAGCTGGCCACCATAGTGGGCGGCGGCCTGTGGATCATCCTGCATCGGCTCGATATCGACTGCGAGGATTTTCCCTATACCAGGATGAAGAGTTACTGGCTGCTGGCCCTTATGCCCTTGCTCCTTGGAGATGCGCTGCTGGTTCTGCTTTACCTGGTTAATCTGGAGCCGGAAATCATTACCAGCTGTTGCGGGATCATATTCGGCGATCAGGAAAGCGGCGGCTACAGTCTCTTCGACTATTCTTCAGGCCCCACGGTTCTGCTGCTGCTGGCGGCTACCACGGTCCTGCTCCTGGTCGGCTCAATGGCTCAGCTGCGCTCCGCTTCGACCGCCACCAAGACGGCGCTCCTAAGCGGGGCGCTGGCGGCTGCCTGGATAGGTTTTTACCTATTGGCCCTAGCGGTCATAACCGTTCAGGTAAGCCCCTACGTATATGCGCTGCCCCATCACCGGTGCCCCTTTGACCTTTTGCGTTACCCTTATCTGGCCATAGGGCTGCCGCTCTACCTGTTCCTGCACGGTGCCGTGCTCTGTGGGTTGGGCGCTTCGCTGGCAGGCGTGGTCAGCTGGCTGAAAGGCGGTCGCGCCGAGGTCAAGCCCTTTATTCGCCGGGCCGCTCTTTTCAGTAGTATATTTTTGCTGCTGTTTCTTTTGACGGCCGCTTGGAAGCCTCTCGCTTATGTGATATTCGGAGGACAGTAGAAATCGGTTGGCTGGGTGAAATGAAGATTTATTTTTGGGCCCAGCGGTTATAGAGTAGAGTGACGGAACCGCCTCGACATGCATCAGGCCCTCAGGTATCAGCACAACCACGAGCACGGTTAAAAGCCTCAAGGGGATTTCAATGGTCGTGAACCCTACAATGTTTCCCACATCCTTCGACCCCCATTTTAAGGTGTTCCATGAACTGATGCCTTTCAAGGTTCAGGAAATCCTACTGGTATCGAGCCTTTATGATGCCTACATCATGGAGGAGGACGGCAGCATCACGACCAGACTCATCCATGAATATCACGGTCTCAATCTGAGCAAGGCGCCACGAGTGACCAGGGTGTCCACTGGTGAGGAGGCGTTTGCCGCCATCGAAGCGAAAAAATACGATCTGGTTATTACCATGCCCTACCTGGCGGGAATGAATGCCTTCAACCTGGGGCGGCAGATCAAAGAGACCAATCCCAACCTGCCGGTGGTGCTCCTCACCCATAATTTGCGGAGTC
>JAHEER010000160.1 GCA_024640625.1 Desulfobulbaceae bacterium | reverse complement strand
TCGGCACGACAGGAATAAGGTAAATCGCTGCATGAAGATACAAAATCATATCTTGCAAACGGCAGCCTTTTAAAGAAATGACATTTGGGGCAAGAGAAATGAGAACAGGAATCTATTGTTGTGACAAAAAAAAACTAGTTTATTAGCTCTACCCCACTCCGCTGAAGGCCCTGTTCGATCAGTTCGGCAACCTCCTCAAACTTAATGTAATTTCGAATGAGCTTTCGACCGTGAGAAGGGAAGTCAGGCCTTAATTTTAAGAGTTTTTCAGCGTATTCCCTTCCCTCTCTCTCCTGATCAAGAAGCCCCAGGGTAGAGCTCTTCATAAGAGGATCCCAGAAAAGCCACGGCCTTCTGCCATACATGGCTTCATGATAGGCATTGTTAAACTTTCCCACACGCAAATAGTTCACCCACAAGGCATCGTGCAAGACGGCTCTATGATAGGGATTGAACTTGATGGTTTTTGCGGCGAGTGTCGCTCCTCGATTCCAGTCACCGGAAAGAATCAGCACATATGCGAGACCACCCAGGACAAACAGAGAATTTGGGTTCAGCCTCAGGGCTCGGTCGACTTCATCAATGGCAATCCTTAGTTCATTGTTACAAAAGCGGATAAAGGCCAGCGCACCGATGGCCCGCTGACAGTGCGGTTCGAGTGAAACTCCTCTTTCCGCAAATTCAGTTGCTTTCTCAAGCGGTTTCTCAAATCCGGGTATCCCAAGGTTGTGAATTGTCGCATATTGAATTCCCAGTAATGCCCAGATGCGGCCACAGTCAGGGGCATTTTCAACTGCAGCGGTCAGCGCCTCCATAGACCGCATAAAGCCTTCAGCAGTACAAATTCGCTCGTACTCATAATATCTCAGGCCTGCTTCATAGGCACTGAGCTGTTTTGCGGGAATATGCCTTGTTTCGGCTGAGATTAACCTTGAAACAATGCCAAAATCTCCACTTATTACTGCAGCAATGGTCTTAGCAATGTTCACATGATATTGGGCATTCTCTCTTGTATCAAAATTTCCTGTATAAGTTTCACCCCATATGTGGTGCCCTGACGCGGTATCTTCAAGATGAATTGATAATTGGTTTTCGTTACCATATTTATACACATCCCCTGATAGTTTAAATCGTGGACTCAGATCATGTATTACTCCCTTATTTCCATCTGTTCCTTCTCTGGCAAACAAGACCTTCATGTTCTTAAAGTAGGAAATTTCTGAGGCTAACTCGTCAGCCATTCCCAGGCAGAGATAATTATTATCAGAATTTCCTGTTTTGTTTATAAACGGTAAAATCTGTAACGTGGGCCATTTCTCGACATTGTCTGAAACTTCATGACCTGCAGTTGATCGTCCATCGCTGGAAGCTGAGTATCGTTTGATGAATACAGGGACATATGTTCCTTTTGGGATGTCAATAAGGATGGGGTCATTCTTTCCCTCAGCCAGGTAATAATGCTCCAGCGCTCGCCTTAGTTTATTAGCCTGTACGCTTACTATTGGGTCCATTTGAGGATCAAAATCTTGAGCTCTTCCAAAAACCTGAGTAGCTACCGTATATCCCTTTAATTGATCAGATCTGCCTGCCAGAGATTCTTTTATGACAAACTTAAGAAAATTCTTCTGCTGTTTAGTCGCGTAAAAGTCGGGGTTGGAAAGGATTTTTTGGAGCTGTTGATTAATTAGACGGTATCTATCCTCTTCATTCAATTCAGATGAAGTGGTCGGCGCATTATCATCATCAATTTCAATGTCGGTTTTTCGGGCCATATAAAAATCCTTGTTCCAACATTACAATTACTTAGAAGTCAATCAAGCTTTCCAGCTCCTGTACCTACTTTAACCTAATTTAGGTGTAATTTACTTTGGCCCTGGTAGTAGTTAGAAGATCGGTAAACTCATCATTCAATTTCGTGTTCGTATCGTCTCTAATGAAGTTGAAGGAGGTGGTGATCATGGCAGTTGTTCACCCGTGTATTTTCGAAATTATTCAAAAATTCCCTCGACAAAGACAAAATATAATAGGTCTTCATCACAATAGCCAGACATTCAAATCTATATGTTCGGATTTGAATAAATGCAGAGACGCACACCAGTACTGGAGTCAACTGGAGTCGCCAGAAGCCAAATTGCGCGAGCAGGAATATCGCGAGTTGCTGGAAAATCTATGGTCGGAAATCGAACGGTATTTACAAACTAATGTTACTAACCGATTTTACTAGCAATAGCAGATAGAAAATTGGCGGATAGAAAGAAAAATGTATCTGTCCTTTAGACAAAAGAATGAGGAGAAGCGCTTCCGAAAATCAGCAAGAGGGTCAGAAAAGGAGATGATGGGGGTGGTCAGAGACGCCAGACGTTTCAGATATGTTCCGTTTCCGTATTGCCCCTAAAATTAAAGATGGTGAAAAGGAGAAAACGATGAAGAAGATCTGCTTGAGTTGTTCTGTGGTGGTTTTACTTGGTTCGTTATTGATGCTCAATGGTGGCTGTTCAACCTATCCAAGTGCCGCCGAGGTCGGAGCGGCGCGAGGAGCGGCTGTTGGGGCGATCGCCGGGCAGGCAATTGGCCGGAACACCAAATCCACTTTGATCGGTGTAGGTGCAGGCGCCCTTGGTGGTGCCGTGCTCAATAACGAAAGAGCCCGCAGGGGATATTAATCGGCGCCTACGCCTGCTCCCTCGACCAGGTCTTGTGCACCGAAGAGGAAGGCAAGCCAATACATTACGTTTACTAGGATTACGAAAATAAACACCTAATTATATGGGAGGATGGTAATGAAATCTCCGGATCAAGAAATAACTTTGCTGAAGGTACGCCTTAACAGGATAGAGACACAAAACAAGCGCTTAAAACGATTGATGATTGCACTCACAATTTTGCTGGTACCATTGTTTTTGCTTGGGGCTAAGCATGGGATGCATGATGCTCAATTTGGCCAGATCAAAGCCACTGGGCTGTCTATTGTCGATTCATCCGGCAAAGAATTGATCGCTATCGGCACCAGAGAAAATGAAGGAACCGGTATCAGCATTTACAACAATTCTGGTAACCGCATTATGACTCTAGGCGTGCCGGTTGACGGACAAGGCAACGGTATCATGATTGCTGATAAAGAAGGCCGTCCGCGGATTGGTCTGGGCATGGATAAGGGCATACCAGGAATTGCACTTGTCGATGGGAAGGGGACCAACATTATCGGAATCGGCGGCAATCAAGATGGAGGATACGGACTGCAAATCACCGATCCCAAAGAAGTCAAACGCATCGGCCTCGGTTTTAATTCCGGTAATGCAGGGATCATGCTGTACGACGACAAAGGAGAATATATCAGAGGGCTCGTCCGTCAAGAGGATGGATTACATTACGCTTCTTATATAGATGAAAACGGCAAAGAGATATTCGAATAAGGCTCGACGAGATGCACTGGCGGTATTGTCTAGGGAGATTTTGTCTTGATAACCCATCATCGAGGAAGATGACTCTATGAAAACTTCAGCAATCAAATATTCAGGGACCCTATATTGTGGCCTTCTATTTCTTTTATTAATCCTTCCGCCTGCTTCATTCGCTGCCAACAACGCAGATTCCTGGAAGTTCCAGATCGCGCCTTATGCCTGGCTTGCTGGTCTAGATGGATCGGTTGCATCGCTGCCCGGATTACCGCCGGCTGATATCGACATAGATTTTTATGACGATATCCTGGGCAATATCAACGGGGCCTTTATGCTCGTCGGCGAAGCTCGAAAAGGCCGGTTCGGCATTACCATGGACCTGGTCTATACCGATATCGAAAGTGATTCAGCTATTCCCGGGCAGAACTTTACCACGCTCACCTCTCAGACTACCAACTGGATTGTTTCGGCCGCAGGCTTCTATCGTGTGACTGAAAATGATCGGGCCTTTATCGACGGTCTTGCCGGCGTCAGATATTGGTCGGCTGATTCCAAGTTGACCTTGAGTGGAGGTCCAGCGGGATCTTATGCTATCGACAACGGCGAAGAGTGGTTTGACCCGATCATCGGATTCAAGGGGTTGACCAGGCTGGGTGACTCGAAGTTCTATCTGAGTGGTTTTTTGATTATCGGCGGCTTCGGAGCCGGTTCCGATTTCCTGTGGGATGTCAATGCCAATGTGGTTTACCAGTGGGGGGAAGTGTTTTCCACGACCATCGGCTATCGTTACCTGGATGTCGACTATGAAGATGATGGATTCCTTTACGATGTCGCTCAGCATGGTCCAACGCTGGGATTATCGTGGAGATTTTAACGTTTTTATAAGCGTGGTTGGAGATCAACAGGACAATTAAAAGGAGGTGCACAGATGGGTTTATCGCGTTTTAAAATCAAAGTATTAAGAGGTCCTGGCTATCGGTTGTTGCTGCTGGCAGCGATCATTCTGGTTTCAGGCTCTGCAGCCCAGGCCTGGGATCATCCTTCCCACATGACCACCACAGCCATCGCCTTCGAAGAAATCGAACGGCTGCGCCCAGAGCTGATGGAGCGGATCGGCCTGATGCTAATGAAACACCCCGACCCGGCCCCCTTCTGGGTGGCGGCAACGGACGCGGATACCGGCCTGGAACGGGCCCGGCGCATGTTCATCGAAGGCGCCCGCTGGCCGGATGACGCCAAGGGCACGAACAGCGACCGCCTCAGCTGGCACTCGGCGCGTTTCCCGATTGTGGCCGACGACGCACCACAGGATACAAAAGACCTTGTCGCATCGAGGGAAGGCCGACCTATGGGAGAGGCCATCACGGCGCTCGAATTGCAGTCAGCGACGATGGCAAACCCGGAGGCAGGTGCGGACGAACGCGCATTGGCCCTTTCGTGGTTCCTGCATATGCTCGGCGACATCCACCAGCCGTTGCATGTGACCGACTATTACAGTGCCGAATATACGACCGGAAACGCTGCTGGTACACTTTCCTACGTCTGGGACCCGATGAAGGATTCGGCGATACCGCTGCATTTGCTCTGGGACAGCAACTCGCTGCGCTCGACAGCAATCGCCGATATCGACCGGCACGCGGCGGACTTCGTGCAGAAGTACCCGCGGTCCTCTTTCCCTCAACTGACAGCCTACAGCGGCCCTGCTGACTTCAAGACTTGGGCCCTTGAGGCCCATCAGATCGCAATCGACTTTATCTATGCTTCCGACCTCGAGTTCGTGAAGGACCCGGATCAAGATCAGGACGCGGCCAAGCTGGTCGGCAAGATGGTGAAGTACATCCTCTACGGCATCTCGCCGCTGGAGGAGGCACCTGAGGTTTCCGCGGAACACTGGGCGCAGCTTCAAGAACATGCACATAGCCAGATCACCCTGGCAGGCTACCGAATCGCCGATGTCATCGTCGCGACCGCAGACAGCCTTATGCTCGAGCACACCATTACCGGAGATATCCTGGAAACCGTGGACAACGTGCAGAGCCGGACAACCAACTGATAGGATAACCGGCGGCCATCGCGGCCGCCGCACGCTGGTTCTAACGAACAACCGAAAAGGAGGAATTGCCATGAGAAACGGATATTCATTCACGGTGGTCGCCCTACTGGCCATCACCCTGGGGGGCGTCTCTCCCGCTCTGGCAGCGTCGGGAGACGCACAGCAGGTCACCGTTGCCGGTGAACAGGTCGATGAGATCATGCCGGGCATGCTTGAAGGTTATTTAACAAAGGAAGAACAGCTTGACAGTAAGGAGTTTGTGCTGCCCTCGCCAGCAGAAGATTCAGCGCGGCAGGCTGCTGATACCGCCTGGGCCGACTCTATGCAGACACTGCGGGACACGCCCCGCTGGAATCTGGCGACCAGCGATGCCGACCTCGCCTTTCCGGCGGCAGCAAAGGTCTTTTCGTGCGCTTTGGGAATCTCGATCAGCGAAGAAGAAACCCCGGCGCTGTATATGCTGCTGCGACGAACCCTGACTGATATTGGGATCGCTCCCTATTCGGCCAAGAATGCCTACCAGCGGGAACGTCCCTTTATGGTCCGAGGAGAAACGGTCTGTACGCCACAAGACGAAGAGGCCCTGCGCAAAGATG
>JAHEER010000159.1 GCA_024640625.1 Desulfobulbaceae bacterium | reverse complement strand
TTGACCGCCTGCATCGATTGACGAGGGGATGGCCGAACCGATGCGAGCATCGAGAAAATGGCAAATCACCCGGGGCTCTCCCTTCTCCACACCGAATACAAGTGGCGGGTAGAAATGGTTCAGCCTGAACAGGACCGTTTCACTATTGTTGATGGATTTCTCAAACGAAACTTCGAGCAGTACCGGCCCTATCTCCTCGGCCTGAACGCTCTGCTGAGGTTCTAATTGCTGCTCAACTTTGTCAGTTTCAGCCACTGCAGCAGTCTGCTCTTTGTCTTGCTCGGCAGTCTCTTGATCCATATCAGGCGACTGAACAGTTGCTGAATCAGGCTGTGCGGTTGGGGAAATTATTGTGGTTGATTCGGCAGCTGTCTCTACCTTGGACTGACCTTCGTCACTCTGGTCAGCGCTTGTTTGCTGCTCTTCGACTTCTCCAGACGGGGAATCGTCAGGCTGGTCAGCGCTTGTTTGCTGCTCTTCGACTTCTCCAGACGGGGAATCGTCAGGTTGGGCAGCGCTTGTTTGCTGCTCTTCGACCTTTACAGACTGAGGATCGTCAGGTTGGGATTGCACTGCGGTGAGGCTGTGGACTATTTTGGTAGATTCCACCTCTATACGCGGCAGTTGATCCGGCTGCTCCTCTATTGCGCTTATACCTTCTAAATCTGGTGAAAACGTCACTGTCAGACTATTGTTCGAGACATTGAACGTCTGCTCAGAAACATATGGACTGTCTTGCTGGATATCTACGACTACCCTGGTTTTCGGCGGTTCATAATGCTTGCCGACTCGAACTCCGGCAATGATGTTGCCACCGACATCACTGATCCTGTTGACTGCAGACGCGTATTTGACACCAAAAAAATCAAACACCAGTCGGGGGTTATCACCCTCTATTCGAAAAGATTTAGGAGTATGGGAACCATTGAACTTGAATACGACCTGTTCGGGCTTATCGTTACCAGCGATTACCTCAATCGATTCAAGGACAAGATCTTTCGGCTCATCCGCAGCCATTACTGCGAATGGGGTGGTAAAGACATAGACAGATGCAAGGATAGACAATAACCGCTTCACGAATTGTGGTCCCATCATCTCACGTTTTTTTCAGGTCGTAAGGATCGTGAAAATCCCAACCTGCCGAGCCGTAAACGATTCCATATAAGAGAACCTGTGCGGCACAACGACATCGGAGGAGCCCAAGTTCAGCATTTATTATTAGATACGATACTATTCCAATACCTTATACCTTATTGAAAAGTCAACTTATTTTCATTGATAGCGGGGGTTCTCTGGACGTTGCATCTATTCAACAGCAGACCACGTTTAACTCTCCAGGATCGATAATGAGCTATGCACGAACAACCATTTTTACCATTCATAAGTAGACCCGGGCGCTACCTGGGTGGCGAGTTCAATGTGCCGGACATCGACATCCGTGCCGCCGTCAGATGGACGCTGGTGTTTCCCGATCTCTACGAGATCGGCATGTCCCACCAGGGTTTGCAGATCCTCTATCACCTCCTCAACGATCTCGAATCGGTGGCCGCCGAGCGCTGTTACTGTCCCGCTCCAGACGCGGAAACACTGATGCGCAGCCAGCAGATTACTCTGTCAACCCTGGAAACCGCAACTCCTTTGCATGCTGTTGACCTGATTGGCATCACCCTGCCCCACGAACTCTGCTACACCAACATACTTACCATTCTCGATCTGGCGGGCATCGATTTCTGGGCGGCTGCCAGGGATGAATCTGCGCCGATCATTATTGGCGGAGGCACCTGCGGCTTCAATCCGGAACCGATCGCCGAACTGTGTGATGCTGTCGTCATCGGCGACGGTGAGGAAGCGGTGGCCGAGATAAGCAACCTCGTTGCGATACTCAAAACGCAGGGTGTGAAGCGTTCCGCCATGATCGATGAACTGGCGAACATAGAAGGCATCTACCTGCCTCACCGCTTCCACCCCCGTTATGATGGTGACGGTAAAACCGTATCGATAACTCCTCAGGGCGGCGGACCGGAAACGGTCAAAAGACGAGTACTGCCCGATCTCGACCGCATCGGCCACCTGCGTCGACCACTGGTCCCCAACGCCCGGATCGTCCATGACCGGCTGGCCGTCGAAGTGGCCCGAGGCTGCACCAGAGGCTGCCGCTTCTGCCAGGCAGGAATGACCTACCGCCCGGTGCGTGAGCGCAGCGTCGAGCAGGTCGTAGAACTCGCGGAACAGGGCATCGGCCATTCCGGCTTCGACGAGATATCTCTCTTATCATTGTCCACCGGCGATTATAGTTGCCTGCCCGAAGTGCTGCCCGAATTGATGCGACGCTTCGCCAGCGAAAAAGTATCGGTGGCCATGCCGTCGATGCGGGTGGGGACCCTGACCAGAGATCTCATGGACCAGATTCGCAGGGTCAGGAAAACAGGATTCACGCTTGCCCCGGAAGCCGGCAGCGAGCGGCTGCGCCAGTCTATCAACAAGGGCATAAGCGAGGCGGATCTGCTGCGCACCGCTCAACAGGCCTACGAACTTGGCTGGAACCTTATCAAGCTCTACTTCATGATAGGCCTGCCGACCGAAACCGAGGAAGACATCGAGGCCATTGCCGAGCTGGTAGAAAAAACCGCCAAAGCAGGGTCCGTGGACGGGCGCGGCAGAAAAAAAATCTCGGTCAGCGTCGGGACCTTTGTTCCCAAACCGCACACCCCTTTTCAATGGGAGGCTCAATTATCAGTGGAACAGAGCCGCCAGCGTTTTTCTCTGCTCAGGTCCAAACTGAAGAAAAAATCGATTACCCTGAAGTATCACGATCCCGAACAGAGCTTTCTGGAAGGCGTCTTTTCCCGGGGTGACCGTAGACTCATGCCCCTTCTGGTAAGAGCCTGGAACAACGGGGCCCGACTGGACAGCTGGAGCGAACACTTCGATCTGAGTATCTGGCGCGAGGCCGCCGCGCAATTACACATCGACCTCGACTTTTATCTGCGCGAACGCAGCGAGAGCGAACTATTGCCATGGAGCCACATTGACCCCCTCGTTGAAACCGAATTTCTTGCCGGCGAGCGGCACAAGAGCCGCACCCGGGAATACACCCCGGACTGCAGGTACCACTCCTGCCAGAAATGCGGACTCTGCGATTTCAAGACGATCATGCCAATCGTCCATAATCGTGGGCAAGCCCCTCCAGCGGAGCCGGCCGTCCAGGATAAAAAGCCCCTTGTGGTTGAAGCTGAGGACCACTACCGCTATTTGGTCAGCTACGCCAGAACAGGCACCATCTGCTTTTTAGGCCATCTGGAGTTTCTGCAGATACTGCAGAGGGGGCTGCGCCGGGCAAATCTCAAAGCCCATTTTTCCCAGGGATTCAATCCCTCCCCGAAGATCTCCTTCGCACCCGCCCTGCCGGTGGGCACCATGAGCCGCTGCGAATTCTTTGCGGTCGATCTGGTGCAGCCCATTACCGACCTCAACCGAGCCAAGGCCACCCTCGACCAGGCGCTGCCGGACGGGTTGGAAATTACCGACATCAGCCCGCTGCAAGGCAAGCCGGTACAGGACATGATCAGTACTTACGAAATCGAGCTGCCACGAGATCTCAGCGAGCCGGAGCTGAGTATCCTGGCCGGCTATGATGCAATGGAATCGCTGGTCATCGAAAGGGTAAGAAAAGGCAGACGCAAAAATCTCGATATTCGCCCTCTTGTAATAGGGATTAAACCACTATCAAGGCGGCGCCTCATCCTCGAGTTGATAAGCAGAAGCGCTGAGCCCGGAACGAAACCGGCTGAAGTGCTGACTGCCCTTCTTCATCTCGACGCCGATACGGTACTGCGGCTGCAGACCATGAAAACTTCCTGGTCCGCCCTAGAAGACTGATCGGCCTTGCCTGGAGCAAACATTTCGTGGTATGAAGACCATTGTTCTGCAATCCCGGAAACTGCTCACACTATTGGAAACCCAAGAGGAGATACCATGAACAAGAAAATCGTCTTGCGTGATGATCAAATGCCCCTGCAGTGGTACAATGTCGTTCCCGATCTTCCCGGTGGCCTGAAGCCGCCGCTCGATCCGGAAACCAAGGAGCCAATGGGGCCTGAAAAACTGGCTGCCATCTTTCCCATGGCCCTGCTCGAACAGGAAATGTCAGCCGAGCGTTTTGTTGACATTCCCGAAGAAGTGCTGGATATTTTGAAAATCTGGCGCCCCTCCCCCCTGGTCCGGGCAACCACTCTCGAAAAAGCCCTCAACACCAAAGCCAAGATCTATTTCAAGAACGAAGGCGTCTCCCCGGTGGGTTCACACAAACCCAACACCGCCGTGGCCCAGGCCTACTACAATGCCCGTGAAGGCATAAAGAGGATCGCCACCGAGACCGGCGCCGGACAATGGGGATCGGCGCTGTCCCTGGCCACCAACAAGTTTGGCCTGGAGTGCAAGGTCTACATGGTGCGCGTCTCCTTCGAACAGAAACCCTACCGCAAATCGATCATGCATGCCTACGGCGCCAACGTCGTCGCCAGCCCCAGCGAGGAGACCAACACCGGTCGGGCCATTCGTGAAAAGCTGCCCGACACCCCCGGCTCACTGGGCATCGCCATCTCGGAGGCCATCGAGGACGCCGCTACCCGGGAGGACACCAACTACAGTCTGGGCTCGGTATTGAACCATGTCATTCTGCACCAGTCGATCATTGGCCTGGAGGCAAAAACACAGATGGAGATTGCCGGCGACTACCCCGATGTGATCATAGGCTGCTGCGGCGGCGGTTCCAACTTTGCCGGACTCGCCGTTCCTTTCGTCCCCGACTATCTGGAAGGCAAGAAGATTCGCTTCATCGGCACCGAACCGGCCTCCTGCCCGACCCTGACCGGGGGTGAACTGACCTGGGATTTCGGCGATACGGCCCAGACCACCCCGCTGCTCTATATGCACACCCTGGGCCACGATTTCATACCGCCCGGCATTCACGCCGGCGGCCTGCGCTACCACGGCATGGCCCCGATCGTCTCGGCCATGGTCCGGGACAAGATCGTCGAACCGATTCGTCTGCAGCAGCTCGAATGTTTCCAAGCCGGGGTGCTGTTTGCCCAAACGGAGGGCATCATTCCCGCGCCGGAAACCTGTCACGCCATCCGCGGTGCGATCATTGAAGCCACCAGGGAACCGGATGAGCCAAAGACCATTCTCTTCAACTTCTCCGGTCATGGGCTGATCGATATGGCATCGTATGACAAATACTTCGCCGGCGAACTCGAGGATTTCGACTATCCCACCGAGCAGATCGCCGAATCGATGGCCAAGCTGCCCAAGCTGTAATTGCGGAAGGCAGCGCTGCTCCCATGCGTTGTTCCGGGCCCACCGCTCTGAGTAGGATGCTCATGCTGTGGGCCTTTTTCTGTGCAGGTGTCTCAGGCGCGGGAGAAATTGAAATCAAACTTGACGCACTGGTCGACAACGGCGGCTATGTGATCACTAAAAACAGCAGGGCCATTGCCCAGCTTAACGAAGACCGACTGTTCATTCCGGCCTCGACCATCAAGATCGCTACGTACTTGATGGCCCTTGAGGTTCTGGGCCCATCATACCGGATCAACACCGAGTTCTACCTCAGAAATGGCAAGATCCTGTGCATCAAAGGCTACGGCGATCCCTATCTGGTTTCCGAGCGTGCGCAGGAAATTGCTGCACGCCTGCGGCAGCGTGGCCTCAGGGAAGTAGAGTCCCTTATCCTGGACGACAGCTTCTTTGGACTCGAGGAGCCGGCCGACGGAGCCGAAAACTCTGCCAATCCATACGATGCGCAAAATATGGCGCTGGCGGTCAACTTTAACTCGGTGGCACTGATCAAATACGATACCGGTATCATCGACTCCCCGGAGCCGCAGACCCCGGTGCTGAACATTACCAGGGATATCGGCGCCCTGGTCGACCCGGGGCTGCATCGGGTCAATGTTTCGGCTTATCAGAGCCGGGACACCAGCGTCACCGCCCAACGCTACACGGCCGAACTTTTTGCCGAACAGCTGCGTCGCCAGGGCATTGCGGTGGGTACCGGTTATCGAAGTGGCAAGGTGACG
>JAHEER010000158.1 GCA_024640625.1 Desulfobulbaceae bacterium | reverse complement strand
GGGTATTCACAACAGGCGCTGGGCGCCGTAATCGATGCCAGGCGCAGTTTTCGCGCATTTCTGTACATTACAGAAAACCGTTCATTGTATTCGCAGCAGAGAGACGTAGTGAAAGAGTGGTTGGCGGAGGTTTCATCCATTCAGCAATAAGAAGGTACTGACGAGTTAACTGGCTCTGCTTGCTGGAAACCGGTAACGATCGCAGGTATTCGTGACCGATTTCCACCAAATATCATCAGTTATGTAGTTCGGCTATATTACCGATTTAACCTGAACCAGGTTAAACCAAAGACTTATAAGCTCTTGGGAGGGCCCTTCCACCCTTGGGCTCTGCTCTCTCCACCTTTCGCCAAGTATTGACAGCTTACAGAAAACCTAAATGGCTGGGCTGCTACTGACAATCGAATATTCAGGAAGGATATCTATTTAGCAGTCGCCTGTATTGATGAAGGTATTCTCCGGTGACGGCCGCGCAGTTGTATTTTCCGTGTATAAACTCTAACGCATCGGCCCCCTGTCGAAGACGGGCGGTCTTGTCCTCAACCAGCATGGCGAGTGTCATGGAGAGCTCTTCCGGCCGTGAAACATCGATAATGCTCAGAGGCGCATGCTGCGGCCAGTCCTGGACCACACCGACTCGGGTGCTGGCCACCGCCAGTCCATGGCCCATGGCTTCAACAATAGCGTTGCCGAAAGACTCCGAGTGAGAGAGGAATACAAAGATATCGGAGGCCCGGTACCATGGGTCGGGGTCGGACTGGTAGCCAGCCAGCATCACATTGTCCTCAAGGCTGTTGCGGGTTCGCCAGGCTTCTATCTCCGAACGTTGCGGTCCCTCTCCCACCAGTAGCAGCTGTATATCGTGTCTACGACTCAGGTCGGGCCATACGGCCATCAACTCGGAAAAACCCTTACCTTCACTGAGTCTGCCAACATAAAGCAAGGTGGTGCGATCCGGCAGGCCGAGAAGTTGCCTTGTCTCGCTGCGGTTCATGCCACCTGGCTGGTACTGCGCAAACAAAGATGGTATCAGTGCCACCCGCTCTGCCTCGACACCATTGTCGATTACTTCTTGCGCAGCAGCGGTGGTCCCCGCGACAAACAAGTCGCAGTGGCGAAATACTCGCCATAAAAAACTGCCCGGACCAAAACCCCTGATCCGGGCTATGTCGCCTTTTTCGCCCACCGAGCAGATCTTAACCAGAACCGGTCGCCCGAGCAGCTTCGCCGCCAGCATTGCCCCGAGGGAAAAAGGCGAAAGACAGTGGGCATGGAATACCTCAACGCGCCTGCCCAGGCGCAAACCGGCGACAAAGCCCATGAGAAGGTTCATCGGCAGCTTAAGCCATGAGTGTGAAACTGTAGGTAGCCGCCAAATATTGATATCGCCAAGCGCGGATTTTGGTGGCAGGTTCCGGCTGAATCGGGTGGTTGCGACCTCTACCTGGTGCCCCTGCCTGGCCAATTCTTCCGCCAGTAGTTTGGCCTGTATTTCAGCGCCTCCAAGATACGGCGGAAAATGCTGAATAAACAGGCCAAGACTGAGAGGTTTCATCAGTGGCTCACAGCGTGAGAATGGGCAGAGCGAGGCGCATCGGGCTCACTTTCATCCGGCCCGGAATAACTGCTGGAACGGATATAACAGCTGCCGAGCGAAGGTGACAGCCAGGAAGCGAGGACCCGCTACTTTCTCGCTGGGATAGTCGGGGTCCGTCACGCCAGTTGCGGGGTAATCAAAGTCGTCCTGGTAATGGGTGCCGAATACCCGGTCCCAGATACTTAAAGTAAAGCCAAAGTTTTTATCCCGATAGCTGGCTCCACGGGCATGGTGGACCCGATGGGACTGCGGTGTGACAAGGATATAACGGAGGAGTCCAAAATTAAGGCGTACATTTGCATGGTAGAATTTGGGGTAAATTGTTTCGAAGATAGCCCATCCCAGGATTACAGGCAGGTCGTTTCCAAGCATAAGGAAGGGAATGAATCTCAGGGTGGCACTGATCATTCTGTCGACAGGATGTACCCGGGCGTCGGTAAAAAGGTTCATTTCCGACTGCGAATGGTGAACAGCATGGAACTTCCAGAATAGAGGTACTTTGTGGCGGATCAGGTGGCTCAGCCAGCGAAGAAAATCAGCGGCCAGCAACGCAACCACAAATCTGGACGATGCGCCCCAGCTGGAAATTGAATCCAGGGTCAGGAATGAGAAGTGTTGCTGGTAAATGTCCTCAAGCAACAGAGCGTAATACCCGAGAAAAGCCACCCGGAATACGATAGTACCGACATACCACAACGTGTCCTGTGCGAATCCGACCGTGAACAATGCCTGCTCCCGGGCCGGTATGCGCCGTTCCAGAATGAATACCAGGCTGAGAAGGAAAAAATAGGCGAGTGGCGAATACAGAGCCCTGTCACTATCGACGTGCGCCTGCAGTGGCCTCAGCAACTTGTGCAACAACGACAGCTCACTGGGCGTGCTCAGGGCCAGTAGCAATGCGCCACTCCCGATCACCAGCCATATCGACAGCAGCGCCACCTTGACCCACAATTCGAGGCCATCGATAAATGGTGAACTTTTCGCTACTGAGGATCTTTCCATATCTCTCGAAGAGAATCCTTGATAAAGCTTGCCATTGTCTATCGCTCCAAACCGCGATACAAGCGGAGTTGAATGGGATGGGAGCCGGTTCCTGCTAGCTATCGCTACTCTGAAGCTTTCCCCTGCCGAGTAGATACAGCAGTAAATTTCTGCCGCCCACAAGTACAGGGTAAAGGGTCTTTGCCAGCCAGCGCCGGGAAAAAACCCAGCGATTGATTCTATTGAAAACGCCGATAGGCGTACTCAACAGGGCGAGTACATGAATAGCCTCCGCCCCGTGATAGGTTTCGTTATCCAGCGTCACTATCATCCCCTTGTCCACATCGTAACCCATGACGCTAAACTCGGCTGCTTTCTCCAGATTGTCGCGCAGATCTACCAGTGAGACAGAAATATTCCCATCCTTCAATCGATAATAACGCACGTATCCTGAACAAACCGGACAATCGCCATCATAGAATATCGACAGGGTCTGGTATCTCACTTTGGCTTGCCTCGTCCTTCCACAGATCATGGCGTCTGATAAGATACAATAATCCCCAGAAGCCGGGAAGTGGATGAACAGTTTGACTTCGGCTGATTAAATTTGCGGCTCTCCCAGAATCTGTCTTTTTAGCATCGGGAAAAGTAATCGGGGATGTCTACGAAAATATTAAGCTCTTGAGGCAACTGAAGTGCCAGAAACCACAAACTGTAATTTATGCGGCTCTGACAACTATCGCACCAAAGCGCGTTATACGTGGTTTATAGATCTGAATGAGCCCTACGAGATTTGCGAATGCGCAGAGTGCGGACTTATCTACCTTAATCCGCGCCCAAACACGCAGGAGCTTATCGAACTATACGCAAATGAGCCTTATTTTTCGAGGGGCAACGCGAATCGGGGTGCGAGTCGGACGGAATTCTACACTAACCGCATGCGTAGACTGGAAAATGCGGTTCCGCAAAAAGGGCGCCTACTGGGCATAGGCTGCCTTGAGGGTGGTTATGCGCTCGAGATCGCGCAGGATCTCGGGTGGGAAGTATCCGGCGTTGAATCCTCGGAAATACTGGCAAGTTATGCCCGGGACAACCTCTCAATCGATGTCCAGACGGTCGATGCCTGGGACCTCTCCGGTCTCCCGGATGACAGTTTCGACGCTATTTATACCCATAGCTTCGAGCACTTTAGCGATCCGCTTGCCATGCTTGGCCAGTGTTCTCGTGTTTTAAAGCCTTCCGGCACGATTATGATTGAGGTACCAAATCAGTTTTATTCGCTAAAGGACAAGGTTCGACTAACGGCGATGGAAATTCTCGGTAATCACCGTTACAAGGTATTTCGTAAACCCCCGCCACTGCATTTCCATCTTTACTTTTACTCCAGGATGACCCTCAGTCAGATGCTTGAGTCACAAGGCTTTAGCATCGATCAGATAAAGACTTATGTGCCGTGGCATCCTGTATACCACAGTAATAAAAATGGGAAATGGCTGCAGGAAAGCTTGTATGCGCTTGGCGGACTGTTCGGGGCCGGACCGAGTTTGGAGTTGATAGCTTCTTTTGGGGGGAAAAAGCTTGAATGACAATGTCAAACCGGAGTTCCGCTTTCATCTGCTATTCGCACAGGTATGTGTGGCATTGAATTGACATGGAAAAATTGAAGAACTATTTTTGTTTGCGCCTATCGCCAGACCAGTTCACAACTTTCATCATCCTCTACATGATACCCGTTATACATGAACTGGGTTACCTCTGGTGGACATGGGGCGGACAGAAAGCGCCATTACTACTTCAAGGACTTATTCTGGCAGTAGCGACGTTCGTTGCGCTCAACGTGACCGCGGCGACCTTTCTGCTGTTTACAGCAATTTCGACAATTTATTATGTCGTCACGTCTTTCCCTGAGAATCCAAACCATATTACGCTGCTGGTATTCTGCAATATCGCAATTCTGATAAGCCTGCCACTGTCAGTGCTACGCACCAGGCCAATCTGTGATAACGACATGATATTTGCTCAGCTAAAACCACTGCTTCGCCTGCTAGTGATGACGCTGTTATTTGTAGCCGGCTTTCACAAATTCAACGCGGATTTTCTAAACCCTGAGATTTCTTGTGTCAATTTAGTCTTGTGGCTGCTTGAGAAAAAGGTATTCGTGCATATTTTCGGCATTCCCGCCCTGATTCTGTTAAGCCCTATTATGATCTGGGCTGGGTATTGGGTGGTCCGAAAATTTTTGTCCTTAAAGCCAAAAATTCCAGCGACCGGATGGGCGTCTCTAGTCATGCTGGCCTTCGTCTTCTTTGCCGGCCTGGTGCTGTCCAGTGGTGATCTTCGCTCCACCATAGTTGGGACCGGAGCGATTGTCGTCGTGTTATGGCAGTTAGTAGAAGGCCCACTTCTATTCTTACGCAGATTGCAGGCTCCGATATTGCTGATATCACTGGTGCTTCTGGGAACAATTATTGTATCCGGTATACCGATGTTTCCGGCGATGCTGTTTCCCCTTCTGTTCGCATTTATACCAGATCATATTTATGTTCGCTGGCGAAACCGATCAATCCTCAGGGTCGGGGGTTGGGAAGTGCACTCAATTTACCTGTGTCTTTTTCTGAATTTGGTTGGCGCGTCATTAATGTATATCAACGAATCAGTGAAGTCCGCTTATGACTTCACCACCTTTGCTTTATATGTGCGTCAGATATTTTTTCTCGGAAGCATGGTATTGCTATTAATACCGCTCCTTCGAGAGGCGCTTTGCCCGAGGAGGGAGCGGAAGTGGGAGGGGGTTGAAGTGTGGGCGCGCGGGACTCCAAGATTATTTATGTTGTTCCCTATCATTTTGTTTCTCTGGGGCATGACTCCCTATCTCGGTTTGCGAACAACCGGGAATTTCTCGATGTTTAGTAACATCAGGACGGAGGGGTTGGCGTCTAACCACCTGCTTCTGTGGAGCAATCCGTTCAAGTTATGGGGTTATCAGGAAGACCGGGTGAAAATAATTGCTATTGATGATGAGGCCGCGAAAATTGGCCATCACTACGACCCGCTGGAGGGAAACAGCCTTCCGGTTGTCGAATTCAGAAAACTGGTGACCATGTGGAAAGAGTCAGGACGCAAAGTTGCCCTGACATATCAGTATCAGTCAGATCCCGTGTCGACTCAGGACATTGTCAATGATCAAAACTGGAGTACTGTCGAAAGAAGTTGGCAGACATTCTGGCTGGATTTTCGACCGGTACAGGAATCCGGCTCGAATCAATGTCGTTGGTGAATTGTTCACTATATTAGGACCGCTAAAAAACATACCGGCCCTGTGACGCGATAGTGCGGGGCCGGCTCAGGCTGCGCGCCGGAATTGTGCAAGCCCGCGCCGCCTTCCAAGTTCTTTTTGAGTCCCAACCCGGTTGTCTCGGCCTTCTCGCTTTTCGAACTCCGCCTCCTCCGTGTAGGCCACTTATTCTTCGGTCTTCACCACTAAGCGCTTTTAAGACCCGATACCATCATCATCGACCAGTCCACACGCTAAACGAACAACTCGGGTAACCTCCGGCA
>JAHEER010000051.1 GCA_024640625.1 Desulfobulbaceae bacterium | reverse complement strand
CCCGTACTGCAATCATCGAACCGACCAGAATAACCCAGATAAAGCAGAACCTGGCCATCTCCTCGGTCCAGATATAACGGGGAATGAAACTGAAATAGCGGGCGAAAATCTGCAGGGTTACCGGGATCAGCAGCAGCCCCATCAGGGTCGCCAGCGCCACCTGTAAAAACCGGTAGTAGCCATTCAATACTTTTCTCATCTTGTTTACACCCGGATACACATCTCAGCGTAAGCTGCCGTTTCTGCCACCGATAAATAAAGCCGGGAACCTGAGGCCCCCGGCTTTCTATCAGCTCCGAAGAGCACTATGATGCACTGTTCTCAAACGCTTCAGTTTACTGCTGGGCAACATCCTGAATCTGCTGATACAGATCGGGTACACCCTGATCCTTGAAGTACTCTTGAAGAACCGGTTTGGCTGCTTCCACTAGCTTGTCTCGATCCTTGAAATAGACCGTCTTCAGCTTCCCTTCTTTTTCCATCTGCGCCATCTTCATCTTATCCTCAGAGGACTCAAGGATGCGGCCGTAGGTGCCGGCATCCTTGCCGGCCTGCAGAATTGCCGCCTGCAAATCCTCGGGGAGCTTCGAGAAGGTCTTGTTCGAGAAGCACAGCGGACGAACGGTGATGGCATGGGCGGTCAGGGCGATGTTCGGTCCAACCTCGTAGAATTTCATCTGTTGAATGCCGGCAGCTTCATTCTCGGCCGCATCGATTACACCAGTCTGTATTGCGTTATATACTTCTGCGTAGGCGATAACGGTGGGCGCCATGCCGAAGGCCGAGAACATCTTGGTCTGGATCGGCGCTCCCATGACCCGGATCGGCACATCCTTGATGTCTTCTATGGTTGCGACCGGCTTGTTGACGATAAGCATGCGGGTACCGCCGCCGCCATAACCAATGATTCTGATATCTGCTCTTTTCAGAATGTCATCCACGATTG
The DNA here is from genome assembly GCA_024640625.1 of Desulfobulbaceae bacterium. GTDB lineage: Bacteria > Desulfobacterota > Desulfobulbia > Desulfobulbales > Desulfocapsaceae > JABDQA01. The sequence continues at coordinate 21,444 of JAHEER010000051.1, read as the reverse complement.
GATTCAGGGCATCACCGCCCAACACTTTAGACCAGTGAATATGGTTTTGATAGAGCATCGGCGGATCCATCAGCGATGCCATCTTCGAAAAGGTGGACATATGCGACGGCGAGGCCACTGCATAATCAACCGAAATTCCCTGGTTCATATAGGCGACATAATCTTTCTCAAGCCCCAACTCGCTGTTCAGGTGCATGACGAACTCGATGGTCTTGTCGCCGGTGTAGTAGAGCTGCACCAGTTCCTCGAATTTACGCATCAGCCGGGTGAAGGCATGCTCCTCATCGAACTGGCTGGCTCCGTGGAAAGTGAAGTCGGCGGCCTGAGAGGCCGATACCATCATGACACTTGCGAGAAAAGCAACAACAACTGCACGGACAAATTTCCTTTTCATGAACGTCCCTCCTTTTCGGTTGTCTTGCATGATTTACTCCTGTCTCCGCTATAGTAAAAAAGCGGAGTGTTCTAAACATCAAATCACTTAAAATCAGGGCTTTCAGAAAACGGTAGAATGCTAGGAAAACACTACTTAGAAGCAGGTTTTATTTCAAGTCTTTTATCTGCGTCTCCGGGGCGCAATAATCATTATTTCTGCGCTGCTCAACACCCACTCGGAGCGGCCTGAATTATGTTGACAACTCCAGTGGCAGCGGTAACTTGTCGAATTGTATGCGGAGAAGGGAGGCAGACGGAATTCAGCACAAGAGGATAGACTATGGAAACACGGACATTTGGCGTCGGCTGCCGGGTCACCTTCTCGAAGACCGTTGGCGAGAGCGACATTTACCTGTTCGCCGGCATCACCGGCGATCTCTCCCCGAACCACGTTGACAGAGAGTTCATGAAGAATACCACTTACGGCCGCCGAATTGCCCATGGATCATTGCTGATCGGGTACATGTCAACAGCCTCGACCATGATCCTGCAGAAATACCCGGCCAGCAATCCCGATATGACCGCGGTGTCACTGGGATATGATCGAATCCGCTTTCTCAAACCGGTGTTCATCAACGACACGATCACTGTGCACTATGAAATAGACGCCTTCGACGAGCACAAGAACCGCAGCCTCTCAAAGATTGAGATCACCAACCAGCACGGGGAACTGGTGGCGGTGGCCTCCCATATACTCAAATGGGTGCCGAACTCCTGAAGACGGAACCGACTCAGATCATTTTAAGAATTTCCCTCTCCAGCACCTCTTCCATCACCCCACGCGGCGCCTGACAGCCGGTGTACAACTCTACCTGGCCGCAGGCCTGGTGCAGCAGCATCCTTGCTCCCGGCACGATTCTGCGCCCGGCGCTTGCGGCCAGGCGCAGCAACCGGGTTTGAGGTGGAAGAAAGACCACATCCATGACGATGGTGTCTGGGGGCAGCGATGTTTCCAGCATGCTTTCGGCGAGCGGACAATCGCCGGGAGATTGAAAACCGATGGACGTGCAGTTGATCAGAATATCGAACTCCGCACCACCCGGAAATTCATCCAGAACTCCTCCGAAATCGAGGTTAAATTCATCGGCCAGCAGTCGGGCCGGTTGAACCGATCGATTGTATACCGTTACCCGGGCACTTTTCTCCGCCAAGCCATACCCCACTGCCCTGGCTGCGCCGCCGGCGCCCAGGAGCGCCACCCGGGACCCCGCCAGATCGGTCTGCTCTTCCAGGGCTTTTAGCGCACCGATGTAGTCGGTGTTATAACCGGTTAATACCCCCTCGCGATTGTCGATGGTGTTGACCGCCCCAATTTTCCGGGCCGCCGGATCGAGGCGGTCCAGAAAAGGGATCACTGCCGTTTTGAACGGCATCGACACGTTCATTCCCCTGATCCCCAGCGTCCGAATTGCTCCGACTCCCGCGGCGGGGTCGGTGATGCCGAAATAGACGAAGGTGTAGTCCAGGCCCAATTCCCGGTAGGCGGCGTTGTGAATCTCCACTGCCAGCCTGTGGGGACTGGCGGCCATTGAACCGCATAAGGTTGGCAGGGTCGGGCTCATGAGCGTGATTATTGGGTATCAGACCTTTCTTTACCGTGCCGATGTCATTGTTGAACAGGGTTAGGCGAAATAGAGGCCGCCGTTAATTTCAACGATTTCTCCGGTGATGAAAGAACCCAGTTCAGAGACGAAATAAATCACCGCGCCGGCCACATCTGCCGGGGTGCCGCCCCGTTTTAGAGGGGTGGCGTTGATCGCCCCCTGGATGCCGGCATCGGTATTGAAAGTTTCATGAAACGGGGTCTCCAGAATCAGCCCCGGGGCCACCGCGTTGACCGTAATTCCCTTTCCCGCCACCTCTTTGGCCAGCCCCCTGGTATAGGCAATAATTGCACCCTTGGAGGCGGCATAGGCAACGGCCCCGGGTCCGCCGCCGTTGCGCGCCGCCAGCGACGACATGTTGACGATCCTCCCCCAGCCTCTGTTCATATAAGGCAGAACTGCCCTGGTCACATAAAAGGTGGAGGAGAGATTGACATCCATGATCTTGTGCCAGTGCTCATCACTCATTTCCTCTATTGTCGTGCGCCCGACCAGGTGCCCGGCGTTGTTCATCAAAATATCGATATGACCGCCCAGGGTCTCGGCAACCAGATCAACCACTTTATTCACGTGCGCGCTGTCCGTCGCATCGAGCCGATGTGCATGTCCTTTGCCCCCCATCCCCTCGATCATCTTGACCGTCTCCTCGCCCTCCTGCTGATGCGAGAAATAGGTGAGGGCCACTTCTGCCCCGCAGCGGGCAAGGGACAGGGCAACCCCCCTGCCAATACCGATATTGCCGCCGGTGATCAGTGCAGTTTTTCCGCTGAGATCAATATTCATTTCTCACTCCCTTTTTCCTGTAGATTGGTGGTACGCTGATCCTTTTCGGGCGCCAGATACATGATAGGATCGAACACACCGGTAAGTTAATCTTTATATTCGTTCGAGCGCTCCATTTTCAGCAATTCCAGGAGAAATCGATTTCTCTTATCGACCAGTTCAGCACCGTCGCGCACCTGCCAGTTATAGAATCCCTTGCCCGACTTGACACCAAAATCGCCGTTGTCGAACTTCTCTCTTAAAAGAGCGGCCGGCTCGGCATCACTGCAGAGCGACGGGCACATATAACTCTGGATCGCATGGAGCGTATCGAGGCCGACCACGTCATTATGCTCCAGTGGACCATAGACCGGGAAGCGCCGGCCGAGCCCGTTCTTGACGGCGGTGTCCACGTCTTCAACCGAGGCAATGCCCTCCTCGACGATATGAATTGCCTCTCTGAGCAAGGCCTGGAACAGTCGGTTGCCGAGTTGTCCAGGCGTATCTTTGAGGACCTTTACCGGCTTCTTGCCCGCCCGGCTCAGCAGATCGACAAGCGTTTCCACCGTGGCCATCGAAGTCTTCACGCCCTTGACCACCTCAACCAGCGGCATCAGGTGGGGAGGGTTCCAGAAATGAGTCACTGCGAAGCGCTCCGGTCTCTTGAGTCCGGCCGCCAGATCGGTTGCCGGAATTCCCGAAGTGTTGGAAGCAAGAATAGCATTGGCCGGACAGTGCAGTTCTACACGTCCGAAAAATTGCCGTTTCAGCTCCAGGTTTTCGGGAATCGACTCGATGACCAGATCTGCCTGCCGGACGCCGCCTTCCAGATCTGTGGTACCAGATATTAACTGCCGCACTCCTTGGGCCTTGCCAGCTTCCAACAGACCTTCCGAACTGAGAGTACCCAGCAGATCGTTAATGCCTGCCATGCCGCGCTCGACGCTGTCAATCGTGCGCGCGAAAATCTGCACCTGACAGCCCACCGACGCCAACGTATAGGCAATTCCCGGACCCATCTGGCCGCTGCCGGCCACCACTGCGCTGCGAATGTTCATAGTCCCGTTTCTGCGAATGAATAATCAGCGGGTAAAGCTATCGATAATCTCCATCACCAGCAGACCATCTGCCGTTGAGCATGGACAGTCAGCCTCGCCCAGATAATAGCTGGTCACCGCTTCGATCATCGGCAACTGAATGTTGACTGGATTGTCAAACTTCATGACTGTCTCTCCCTCCTCCGTACAAAGCGTCACCTCATCACCGAAAAACGGTACGGAAACCACTCCCTTGTTTCCAGTCACGATCAGTCGCTCGGAGACCGCACAGGGGGCGACACTGAAGCACCAGCAGCCGCGAAAGACGACATTGTGGTCGAACAGGATTGTCCCCTGAACGAAATCGTCAGCCGGTGCGGCCGCATTCAACCGTCTGGAAAAGCCGTCATACTCCAGCGGCTGGCCGAAATAAACGAGCAGCAAGTCGAGCAGATGGGGCGACAAATCATGGAACAAGCCGCCGCCTGAAATTTCCGGATTTAACCGCCAGTTGGTGGTGTCGGGTATCAACGAGTTTTCTTCCGGCAGGAAGAAGTTGACCTCCGCCAGCCGGACCTCCCCGATTACTCCGTTTCTGATTATCTCACCAACTTTTTTAAACGCCGGCAAAGCCCGACGATAATGAGCCACCGCCACCTTTTTCCGGCTCTGGGCTTCAGCCTCGATAATGGCCTGGCACTCCGTTGTGTTCATCCCCATCGGTTTTTCCAGATAGACATGTTTGCCGGCCGCCAGGGCCGCCAGACAATGGTCGAGATGATAGCGGGGCGGAGTGGCGATATAAACCGCATCGATTTCAGGATCAGCCAGCAGGCCCTCAACCGAATCGTACCATGTACCGACCCGGTGGCGCCGGGCAAAATCGGCTGCTTTTTCCCCGTCACGGCGCATCACCGCCGTCAACTCCGATTTCTGTGCTTTCTGGAAGGCCGGCCCGCTTTTCACTTCGCAGACATCGCCCGCCCCCAAAATTCCCCATTTTATTGATGCTGTCATTTTCCCTCTCTGGCTGTCTATCAGTGCAATAATCCAGATCCAGCGACATAAGTTCAGGGCGCTCATTCAGGCAAGGCGCCAGCGAGCAACGCTGCCTGCTGAGATGGCCTGGAGTTATATCGCTATGTATAGTCACTAATCGAGATAATACTTGTGGTAAATAGCCGAGTCTGCCAGACGCTGGATATACACTCCCAGTTCCAGCAGATGGTAATCCCCCCACATGCATGACTCTCCGCAGGGCACCGAGCGTCCCTCGGGTACATAATCCCAGCCGTTGGGCCGGTGGTAGACCGAGTGGAGCAGCAGTCCCTGGTGATTCGGATCAAAAGATAGATAGGGTTCCTCGAGGAGGGTGGCGGCCAGACTCAAACCCGACTGGATATATCGCCGCCCCTGCTCCTCATCGCCGTGACGCTGCAAATAGCTGCCCAGCCTCAGCAGCCCCTGGGCGGAAATCGCCGCCGAGGACGAGTCGACCGGCTCGAAATCGTTAAAAGGGTTCGACCTTTGATTCAAACACTCATCCATCTTGACCAGCCCCGGTGCTCCGCTATCCCAAAAGACAATGCCGTCCGGGGTGCAATGTTCGATATAGAACTCGGCCACCGCCTCGCTGACCTCGACAAAGCGATCCAGTATTGCCTGCTTGCCCGGAAAAATTTCCGGCAGCAACTCAGCACACACAGACTCTTCGACAGTTTCGAAATATTCGATCAGTTCGGGATAACCGCTGAGAATCCAGGCCAATCCCCGCGTCCAGGTAGTGAATGGGGAGTAACCCTGCTGGGTGTTGGTACAGCGGTAGGTGCCATTTTTCTCGTTGAAAATCGTTTCATGGGCCACCCGCCCCCGGATGTCATACGAATCCCGGCCACTTCCGAAAAACACGTTGTAGCGCGCCGTGGTCTCGGCATGCTGCAGGCTGCGTCTGAGCAGATTGATCTTTTCGTCCTGCTCGCCCATCAGAAGATGTCCAAGTTGGTGGCTCAGGGTCAGGGCGCGAACGGTTCTGATGGTATCGGCAAAGAGCGAATGGGAACCGTTGAAGGAATAGATGTAGCCCAGTCCGTCCACCACCTTGGTCCAGCGGGCGGCCTGGATGGCGCCGGTCATCTTCAAGGCCAGTTCATAGAATTCTCTTTCCCGCAGATTTTCATCTATGCGGCCTTCGTTCATCAGTCTCAACAGGTTGCCGTAGGTACTGACATTGTTGAAACCGTGATCGTGGACTCCAACATGGCTGAGATGCGGAGCCATATGGGTCACGGTCCGGTCGCGGCCCAGCTTGAGAAAATCCTGTTCCCCGGTTCCATCGAAGTGCAGGAGCGCACATCCGAACTGAAATCCCTGGGTCCATTCCGTCCAGCCCCGCGAGGTGTAGGTGCCCTTGACAGTAAAAACCGGTGTGCCGCGTGAGGCATCCCAGCTCTTTTCAATGCTGGCAATCTTCTTTCCGGCCAGATCGAACATCCTGCCAAGTCCTGGCTTTAAGCCTTCCGGGGTGATTGAGTAGTCAATGTTCAGCATGGTTGCACCTTCCAGCCTCCTGTCGTCGGTCTTGAATCTTTATTTTTTATTCACTGCCACAGAAGTCCAATCCATCCCCTCACACGCTGCATTGCTCACTGCGATGTATACTGACAGCGCTACAAGGCTGCTCAACAGGCTCCTCAATCATACCTTGCTTGAATGAGCCTCTTGAACTTATGTCGCAATGTATAGTTTTCGCCCGGAAACGAGAGATTTTGTTTCAAGATCGAGGCGTGCGACAAATTTTACCACAGGCATATATTGTATATTCCGAGGATAAAATTTCGAGCACACTGAAGATATTGAACAAAATAGCCGTTTCCCTATTTCAGCAGTTGCCTGGCGATAATGGTGCGTTGTATCTGGTTTGTTCCTTCGTAGATCTGGGTGATCTTGGCATCGCGATAGAGCCTTTCCACCTCGTAGCCTTTTATATAGCCGCTGCCGCCGAAAATCTGCAGGGCTTCAGCTGTTTGTTTCACCGCCATATCGGAGGCATAACACTTGGCCATCGAACTCGCCTCGGTGGCCGGCTTGCCGTTGTCAAGCAGCAGTGCCGCCTGATGCACAAGTCCGCGGGCCGCGGAGATCTCCATTGCCATCTGGGCCAACAGCCATTGAATTCCCTGGAAATCGGCTATGGGGCTGCCAAACTGCTTTCGCGTCTTGGCATAATCGAGTGCCGCGTCCAGCCCGGCCTGGGCGATGCCCACGGCCAGCGCACCGATCCCCACCCGACCCTTTTCCAAGACACTCATGATCATATAAAATCCGCGGTTCAACTCGCCGAGCAGGGCGTCTGCAGGCAGTTTCACTTGGTCGAAGAAGAGGGGCCCGACCTGGGATCCCCGCTGTCCCATCTTCTCCTCCTTGGGTCCGCGGCTGACCCCCTGGGCATGGAGGTCAACGATGAAGACGCTCATGCCTCGGTGCCCCTTATCGACATCTGTCCTGGCCAGCACGATGCCGATATCGGCCAGGGGAGCGTTGTTAATCCACAATTTGGCGCCATCGAGTCTCCAGCCCGCTCCATCTGGCCTCGCGGTGGTCTTGATTGCCGAGAGATCGGAGCCTGCTTCCGCCTCGGTGAGACAATAGGCCACTTTTGTCTGAAACCCGGTGATTGGTCGCAGATACCTATCTTTCTGGGCTTCCGTACCGTAGCGAAAGATTAGGCTGGAAACCAGTTCCACCAGGCCGCACTGATCGGCCACCGACGAGTAGCCCCGGGACAACTCCTCCATGACAATGGCATAGCCGTAGCAGTCGACGCCCCCGCCCCCATAATCCCCGGGGATGGTGACGCCGAAGAGTCCAAGCTCGGCCATCTGCCTGAATAACTCCACGGGAAACTCCTCGTTCCTGTCGAGCTTTTCCGCCTGCGGCCGTATCTGTTGCCGGGCAAAATCGGCGGTCATCTCACGTATCTGCCCATATACATCTAGACTGTTTGTGGGTAGCTCAACCAGCATGACTCCATGTCCTCCCGCCGGCTATTGGCGCTGCGTGATTTCTTTGAACTTTTGCTTCAGATTAAGCGGTTCTGCACGGTAAACCATGGCATCGATAGTCTTCAGCTCGGTGCTGATGAGCGGCCTGAATTCCATCATATCAAGCACATCCGTCTGCAGATCGAGTCCCGGTGCAACTTCGAGCAGCATCACTCCATCCGGCGTCAAAGTGAAGACCGCTCGCTCAGTGACGTAGAACACGCTCTGGCCGCGATCGATCGCACTCGTACCCGAAAATGTCACCTGCTCCACCCGGTCGACAAATTTCTTTGCCTTGCCGGGGTGAATCACCTTTAAACCGTCGGCTGTGATCTGCTGTTCCCCCTTAACGGCGAAGGTTCCGCAAAAGACGATCTTCTTGGCTGCCGAGGAGATATCGATGGCCCCTCCGCTGCCGGTGATGAAATTGTTGAATCTGGTTGAGTTGATATTGCCGATCCTGTCGACCTGGGCAAACCCCAGAAAGGCCAAGTCCAGGCCTCCGCCGTGAAAAAAATCGAACTGGTAGACATCGTCAATGATGGCGGTGGGATTGAACATCGCCCCAAAATTCAATCCCGTGGTCGGAATTCCGGCGATGGCGCCCTGCTCAATCATGAAGACAAGTTGATCGGTGATTTCTTCCTGCTGGGCCACGATCGGCACCCCATCCGACATGCCGTACCCCAGGTTGACGAAGATACCGGGCCTCAACTCGAGCGCCGCCCGGCGGCTTACCACCCGCTTGACCCCCTCGAGCCGCAACTCTTCGGCCTCGTACTCGACATCTCTTTTCACCAGAGCGGGGTCGAAGGCGGTCAGAAAGGTCATCTCCTGCTTGGGCTCGACCACCACGTAGTCGATGAACACCCCCGGCACTTTCACCTGAGTGGGGTCGCAATGCCCCTCGATGGTCCGTTTTACCTGGGCGATGACGATACCGTCATTTACCTTGGCAGCTTGAGCGATGGACAGCATGGAGAAGGTGCCGACCTCTTCCTCCATGGTCAGATTGCCTTCGCAGTCCGCCGTGGTCCCCCTGATAAAGGCGACATCAATCGGAATTGTTTTATAGAACAGGTACTCTCTACCGTCGAGTTCGATCACCTCGACCAGGTCTGCGGTGGTAATGGTGTTGAGTTTGCCTCCTTCCACCCGGGGGTCCACATAGGTATTGAGGCCGATCGACGTAACGATCCCCGGCTTGCCCGAGGCTGTCGCCCTCATCAGATGCCCCAGCACTCCCTGGGAGAAATTGTAACCCTTCACTTTATTGCGCAGTGCGAGATCGACCATTTTCGGTGAATTCCCCCAGTAGCCGCCGATGGCAGTATCGATCAACCCCTCCTTGGCCAAATGATTCATGCCGCGGGAATCATTGTCACCGATCCCACAGGGATGAACTACCCTGAGGTTGCGTGGACCACCGCTGCGGGTATACCGCTCTCCCAGCTCCTTCATCAGTCGATCTGGAACCGCGTGTCCGGCACCGGCGCCGCCGATCGCTAGCGTGACACCGTCGTTGATAACTTCCACTGCGTGCCGGGCGCTGACTATCGAAACCATTGTTAATCTCCTGGAGGCCCCCTGTCTGAATTTCTCAACCCTGTCATATTGAGGATGCAGGCAGCAAAATACACCAAAATCATATTGGTGTCTAACCAAATTAGAAAACTTCTTATTAACATATTGAGTTAATATAAAAATTTTCTATTTACATAGAATACCAATGATGATATTGGTTTTATGTTGGTTGGTAAAAGAACTACCGTGATTGACCTATGCAGATAAAAACTATCAGCGCCCTGGAAATGCTTCGCGATCGTCTCGCCAGCGGCCAGTACCAGCTCGGCGAGCGCCTTCCTTCGGAGCGCTCTCTGTGTGCCGAGCTCGGCATTTCGCGCAGCGGCCTGCGCAAGATTCTATCCCGCCTCGAGGCTGAAGATTTGGTCTGGCGCCACGTCGGTAAAGGGACCTTTGCCGGGCCTCGGCCCGCTCTCGGTTCCGAGTCGTTCCGGATCGTCACCAGCAAAACCAATCCGCTGGAAATCATGGAAGCCCGATTGATGCTCGAACCCCAGATTGCCGTTGCGGCCGCCCAGCGTGCATCCTTTCAGGAGATCGAGCGGCTGGCCCTGTGCGCCAAGCGCAATCACGAGGCCAACGATCTGGAAACCAACGAAAAATGGGATGTTCTGTTCCATGAAACCCTGGTTATCGCGACGAGAAATTCATTGCTTATCGCCCTCTACGGAGGAATCAGCAAAATGCGCCTGTCCGACGAGTGGTGTCTGAGAAAACAACATTGGATCACGCCCGAAAACTGGGATTCCTTCAAAAAAGAACATTCTGCAGTGGTACAGGCGGTGCGGGCGCGGGACGAAACAGGAGCCGAGAAGGCTATGCGCGAGCATCTGATCTCGGTCAAACAGCATATTCAATCAACCTATCTCTGAACCCCACTTCTAGCAGCGAGGACCGGACACATGAAAAGTTTGGACACACATATCGAGCTGGTCAGAGAAGAACAACTCGCCCTCATCTCCATAAGCAGAAAGGACAAGCTTAACGCCCTCTCCTGGGAGATGATGCAAACCCTGAAGCACCACTTCGAAGAACTGGATCTCGACAGGGACATTCGGGCCGTTATTCTCTATTCCAAATCGGCCCGTACCTTCGGCGTCGGTGCCGATATAAAAGATTGGGGTGCACTGGCGCCGATCGAAATGTGGCGTACCTGGACCCGCCACGGCCACCGCATCATGACACTCATCGACGAATTGATTCAGCCGGTCATCGCGGTGGTCAACGGCTACACCTTCGGAGGATCTCTGGAACTCGCCCTGGCTGCCGACATCCGCGTCGGTGAAGCGGGTTCATGCTATGGCTTTCCCGAAGCGAAAGTAGGCACCATCCCGGGCTGGCTCGGCACCCAGAAAGCACTGCAGCTTGTCGGTCCGAGCAAGTTGAAAAAGCTGATTTTTACCGGCGCATCGATTCCGGCTGAGGAGGCCATGGAGATTGGCTTGATCGATGAACTGGTTCCCTCTGGAGAAGGGCTGGCACGGGCCCGGGAACTCGCTTCTCAGATGGGCCGGACCTCGCCGGTGTCGGTGAGCCTGGCCAAGCAGATCGTTAATGCTCTAGTCGCTAACCAACCTGGTCCCGCACTGGAATCGATCGGCGGCGGACTCGCCGCCCTGAGTGCAGACGGCAGGGAAGGTAAAGAAGCCTTTAGCGAAAAACGAGCCCCTTCGTTCACTGGATATTAGAGCAGCAGAAGCCGCCCGTCTGCAGCAATTGAATCCTTAATGATACCGTGCAAAATGAGAACAGCGGCTGAAGAGCAAGGCGCGCGGGGATTGAGCGACAATCCCAATTTTCAATAATAGAGAGTGACGCTGTCCGGATGGGTCCCTATGGCGGCATAGACCTCCATGGTGGGGATGTCGGGATTGTTGCCGCTGTAGGGGCCTCCGGGCTGATATTTTCTCTCGTCGCCGCCGCCGTACATGGTCATCCTTTTCGAATCGGGTACATAGAGCTCCCTGCCGTCCGACCAGACAATCAGGAGCTTGGGACCATACTGAGGACCAAGTTTGGGAAAGACGAATTTGTCCCGCAATATTTTGTCTATCGAGATTTTCGCCCCGTTGTTCTTCACCGTGACCTGATTGCCGTAGCCGCGATTATCCTCAACCTCTGGGGCGGCCGCCGCCTGGACCTCAGCGGCCTCGGTTTCTTCGACCCCCCGGCTCAGCTCTTCGATAATCGCTTCCAGCGCCCCGCTGGTAGTGGCATGGGCCGGCAGCGCGCCGAACTCGACCAGCGGGGTAACCCACTTTTCCGGCAGCACGCTGCACCCCGCCAAGGCCGCACTCCCCACTGCCATCTTCTTGATCACCGAACGCCTGGTGGCTTTTTGTTCTCCCACAGGACCGTGGTGTGACGCCTGAGCTTCTTTTGCCAAAACATCCTTGATCTTTTGAGTGCTCATCATACCTCCGATTCTACCTCAGGATATACAGATGTGAGGAGAAACTGACAAAAATATTGTCTAAAATCAAGAAATATTTGAATATTTTTAGTTGACACACCATTTCATCACCACCCCTGAATGTCCACAATGTAGCATAGACGGGCTATTGAGCACGATCGGGCCAATTTCTTTGCCGAATACAAGATTCAACAGCTTTCAGCCCGCTACCGACTCTGCTGCTGAGGCAGAAGGCGCTGAAAACAGCTTTTCACAGCAGGTATGATCGATGTGTCAGGCTGTAATTTGTTATTGACTTTGGCGGAGCGATTTAATAGATAAATACTTTGATTTGTTTCAATGTATTTGATGTATCATCGTGTTGATCGGGTCAATACAATCTGAAATAATTCACCAGGGTAATGAATGCTGAGCCCCATTTCCATTAGGTTGTCCATTGATTATTGGCACAACTGTTGTCTTTCCTCCTCGGGGCATCTTCCTCTTCTTACGGCACTACCCTCTCCTACCTTATCGATCATTTCAATTAAGTCATCTTCGTTAGCAGATAAGAAACCAGCTGGTGCTGCAGCCGATTATCGCTATGATGATGGCTAAGCTGATAAACCCCAAACAGCTCGGAAGCCCGCCTCCATTTGCTGCTTTAGCGCGGGCCGGCAGCCAGAAAAGACCAAGAGTGTGCTATGACGTTTAACGGCGGCTACAACGTAATGCTCGAGGGCGCCCCCTCGCCGGGTATCGCGCCTTATCAGAAACCCGAGGTGCTGTATCTCCCCCTCTTTTCGGAATCGCTCGACTTCTCCAATCTGCAGGTGGAGCACGGAGAGGCTGTTACCAAGGGGCAGATTCTGGCCAAGGATCCCATCAATTTCTCAGTTCCATTGCTGGCGCCAATGGACGGCACTGTAAATCTTGAACGTGCCGAACGCCACATCGCTTTGGAGAATCTGTCCTCGGCCAAAGAAGGCGCCGCGATGCAGGCGGAGGATGAGAATCAGCGCCAGACCCTGCTTCGAATGGGCGTCTGGTCCTCTCTTGCCAGAGTTGACAGCGGCCGGATCCCGGACCCCGAAAACACCCCTGCCTGTGTGGTCATCCCCGTTTCCAGACTCGAGCCGTTCTTCCCAGATGCGCAGACCCTGCTCAAAGATGCGCTTGAGCAATTCGGCGCCGGGCTCGATCTCTTGCACAAGATACTCGGCGACACTGAAGTCATGCTCATCTGCGCCGAACATGACTCAGGAATCAAATCCCAACTGCAGACTGTAACGGCCGAACGTTCGGCCTGGCTCAAGCTCTTTGAGGTGCCAGAGCTCTACCCCTTCGATTCACCCGCCCTGGCCGCCCAACTCAATGATCTCAACCCGGAAAAGACCTGGGCCACCGATCTGCAGGCAGTGCTCGCTGTCCGGGCCGCGATCGAGGACAATCATCCTTTTGTCAAACGAATCATCTCTGTGAGTGGCCCGATGGTGGACTCGCCCGGGCATCATCAGCTCCCCATTGGCTACCCTCTGGCGGACCTGGGCTTCAGAAACGGCGGAGTTCCGCTGCGGGTTGTCAATGGAGGCGTATTAACCGGAACAGCGGTTGAAAGCGCCCAGCTCGGTCTTGACTGCGGCTGCCGCTCTCTCAATGTGCTCGAAGAAATGACCAAGCGCGAGGTGCTCGCCTTTGTCCAGCCCGGTTTCACCAAACGCTCATACTCCAATACATTTGCCAGCTTCTTCAAACCCCTTTTTAAAGAAAAATTCACAACCGCACTGGGCGGTGAAGCCCGCCCGTGCGTGTTCTGCGGATTTTGCGAAAGTGTCTGCCCGGCGGGAATCATTCCGCATCTCATATACCGGTATCTGGATCATGACCGGCCCGAGGATGCCTACCGGGTGGAATTCGACAAGTGCATCGACTGCGGTCTCTGCTCCTACGTCTGCGTATCGAAGATCAACCATCTCGAATTGTTCAGAGCGGAGAGGCAGCGGGCGATTGCCGAAGCGATAGAGGGTGAGTGAGGGCCGAAGGGCCCGCCTCTGCAGGGCGGGCCGTGGTCCTTGCCACATTCAGTTAACACGGTGTCAAGGAAACAGGCATGAAATGGCTTTCTGATTTGTTCGACTCGTTCAGGCCGCAATTTGAAAAACGGGGAAACCTGGCTTTTCTCAAGCCGCTCTACGAGGCTATCGAGTTTATTTTCTTCTACCCGCCGGCCCGCACGGCGACTGCTCCCCATGTCAGGGACCCGCTCGACATCAAGCGCTACATGTCAATAGTCATCGTTGCCCTGCTGCCCAGCATCTGTGCCTCGATCTGGTTCTTTGGACCGCGCATCCTGCTGATGATACTGGTGTCCTATGCGGTCGGCGGTCTGGTTGAAGTGATTTTTGCCTGCGTCAGGAAAACCGAGATTCACGAGGGCTTCTTTGTTACCGGTATTCTTTTTCCACTGATCCTGCCCCCGGCCACCCCGCTCTGGGTGGTGGCCGTGGGTATCTTTGTCGGCGTCTTTTTCGGTAAAGAGGTGTTCGGCGGCACCGGCCACAATATATTCAATCCGGCCCTGGTCGGCAGGCTGTTCATCACTATCTCCTTTCCGACCATCTTGACCAGCGGCTGGACCGCCCCGGGTGCCTGGCGGGGCGCGGTTGATGCTGTCTCCTCAGCCACCCCGATGGCCCTGGCCAAGACTCAGGGAGTCCTGACTCCGGCAACCGATCTGCTGTTGGGCATCCCGTCGGGCAGTGTCGGAGAGACCTTCCGGATCGGCATTATCGTGGGCGGCATCTTTCTGATGCTTACCAGAGTCAGCAACTGGCGGGTACCCGTGTCATATCTCGTTTCTGTGTGTGTCTTTGCCTTTGTCGCCGGCCTGTTCGGCTGGGCACCTGCAACCGCAGAAGGGGGAGCGTCAGCATTCAGTTTTGCCCTGTTCAACCTGCTGGGCGGTTCGGTGCTGTTCGGCGCCATGTTCATGGCCTGCTGTCCCGTCACCTCATGCTACACCCTGCCCGGGAAATATATCTTCGGTATCGGTTGCGGAGTTCTGACGGTGCTTATCCGCGTTTTTTCGGGCTACGTTGAGGGGGTCATGTTCAGCATCGTGATCATGAATTCGTTTGCCCCGCTGATTGATCATGTAGTACTGCAGATGCGCTACCGAAGCGTGGAAACCCAAGGGAATTAAGTGTCCAAGATCTAGTTTGGAGAGATGGCGTGATAGACAAAATCAAGATGATCTGCTTCGTCCTGGTGTTCGGCGTATTCTGGGCCTCGGCGCTGGTGGCTGTCGACACCATAACCGGCCCCAGGATTGAAAAGTATCTGCTCGAGAAAAAGCGTAAAAAAGTTCTCGAGGCCCTGGTGATTCCCTATGAGGCCGACACGATAGAAGAGATTTTCACCACCAATGTCAAGGCTGAAGAAATCGACGGCAAGACCATCTACACCGCCGAAGACGGCAGTATCGCCTTCGAGTTCGCCGGCCCCGCCTCCCAGGGACCGATGAGCGGTATCATCGCCCTGTCCCAGGACAAGGAGGCGATCAAGGGAATTGCCATTATTCAGCAAAGTGAAACCCCAGGTCTGGGAAGCCGGGTGCTGGCCGCCGACAACCTTATTAACTTCAGGGGCAAGAAAGTCGTTCCCGAGCTGCTGATCGTGGCCGCCGGAACCGCCTCTGCCGACAATGAGGTCGATGCGATCACCGGAGCAACTCTGACCAGCAAGGCACTGGAAAAAAATATCAACAAGAATGTCAAAGATACCAAAACTCTGATCGGTCAGTAGAACATGAATTTAAAAGAAACTTTCGGAAAGAAAGGCGCCAAGACCATCAAGAACGGGATCTGGCGAGAGCATCCGATTAGCTCGGCGACGCTCGGCATCTGTTCCGCCCTGGCCATCTCGAACAAGGTGGAAAATGCCATCGCCATGAGCGCGGGGGTGATCTTCGTTCTCATTCTCACCGCCGTAATCATCTCCCTGCTGAGAAAGATCATACCGTCACGGGTGCGGATCATCATATATATGATCACCATTGCCTCGGGCGTGACCATTGTCGATCTTGTGCTCAAAGCCTATTGGCCCACGGTGAGTGAGGCTATGGGCCCCTACGTGCCGCTGATCATCACCAACTGCATCATTATGGGCCGGGCCGAGGCATTCTTTGTGCAAAACCCGCCCAAGCTTGCATTAATTGATGCGTTGGCAAACGGATTGGCCTACACCTATACACTGATGGCCATTGCCATCTTCAGGGAAATATTTGCTTTCGGCACCCTGCTCGGAGTGCGGGTCACCCCGAGCGGCTGGGTCGACTGGGTGGTGCTTGCCGCCCCCGCCGGGGCGTTCTTCGTGCTGGGCGTATTTCTCTGGATAACCAGAACCGCGGCGGGAATAGAGCCGCCGAAGAGCAGCTGATTACTTATCACTTCATAAGACAAGCAGAAAGGCGATAACATGGGCGAAACATCATTATTATCGATTTTCATCACGGCACTGCTGATCCAGAACGTGGCACTTTACTACCTGCTGGGCATGTGCCCGTTCGTGGCCCTGTCCAGGAGTCTGACCACCGCCTTCGGCATGGGCGCGGCGGTAATCTTCGTGGTCACCCTGACCTCGTCGGCCAACTGGGTCATCTACCAGATTCTCGAGGCCACCGGCAGCCTGATCATTCAGTATATCGTCTTTATCATTGTCATTGCCGCCTGCGTGCAGCTGGTGGAGATGATCATGGAGCGGTTTTTTCCTGCCCTGCAGGCTTCATTCGGTATTTTCCTGCCGCTCATCACGGTGAACTGCACTGTGCTGTTCATCTCTCTGAAAGTGACCACGGTGGACAACCTTTCATACATCCAGACGGTGGTCTACGCGATATCGGCCGCCATTGGCTTCTGGCTGGCGATGGTCATGGTCGCCGCCATTTATGAAAAGCTCGACCTCATCGGCAAGGTGCCTAAGGGACTGCAAGGTCCGGGCATCATAATGATAATTACCGGCATCATCGCCCTGGCTTTTATGGGCTTCAGCGGCATGGTATAGTCGGGAAGACTGCGTGATCTATGAAAATGAAACTAATTGTCACTTTCTCACCATCACCTGAACCCATGGGAGCCCCTGCGGAATAATTATGGAGACGCTCATTCCTATCGGGATAATTACCGCGATACTGTTTACTCTGACCGTTATTCTTCTAATTGCCGACAAATTACTTGTTTCTTACGGCGACTGCACAATCTCGGTCGCGGACGAAGACGGAGACAAGGAATTTACCGTCCAGGGCGGCTCCACCCTGCTGTCGATCCTCATCGACCAAGGCATGGAGATACCCGCCTCTTGCGCCGGACGAGGCAGTTGCGGCTTCTGTAAACTTAATGTCAAGAGCGGCGGCGGTGATATTTTACCCACCGAAGAGATGTTCATCAGCAAAGAAGAACAGAAAAGAGGTACCCGTCTCGCCTGCCAGGTAAAGGTCAAGGAAGATATCGAGCTGTTCGTTCCCGATCTGATCAGCACCGTCAAGGGTATGTCCGAGAGCG
This sequence comes from Desulfobulbaceae bacterium, assembly GCA_024640625.1. GTDB lineage: Bacteria > Desulfobacterota > Desulfobulbia > Desulfobulbales > Desulfocapsaceae > JABDQA01. The sequence continues at coordinate 4,032 of JAHEER010000051.1, read as the reverse complement.
ATTCTTTCGACACCCGCACAAAATGGACCTTTGAGCGCGAAGGTCAGATGCTGGTGGCCGAAGACAAGAAAACACCCAAGCTCGACCGCACGCAGAGGAATCAGGTCCTCGATATCGTCGACAAGCATCGGGACAACCCGGGGCCGATCCTGCCTATTCTCCACGACGTCAACGCCACCTTCAACTACCTGCCGGAAGCGGTGCTTCGCCAAGTATCCAAAGAAATGGACATGCCGCTGAGTAAGATCTTCAGGATCGCCACCTTCTACAACCTCTTCAGCCTTGAACCGGTGGGTAAGTACAAAATAACCGTCTGTACCGGAACGGCATGTCATGTAAGAGGTGCCGAGGGCATCATCGAGGCCTTCGAACCGTTGCTCGGCATCAAGTGCGGGGAAACCACCGAGGACATGATGTTCACTCTCGAGGAGGTCAGATGCATCGGCTGCTGCGGACTCGCACCGGTATTGACGGTCAACGAGGATGTCCAGGGCCCGATGACCAAGAAAAAAGTCCCCGAATTGTTAAAAGATATAAAGAATAACACGCAATAAAAAGTCTACCAGCAACCAGCTTATGGAACAGGAAATCACTACACGCGTAAAACCAATCAGCGCGCCGGCAGATATGGCAGCAATGAAGGAGCAGTGCAAGGCCGCTCTGGAGCGAAGAAAAATCTGTTTCCGCGTCTGTGCCGGAACCGCCTGCATCGCCGGCGGCTCCCTTGATGTTTATGAAGAGTTAAAAAATCAGATTCAGCAACGCGGCATCGATGTCAACGTCGAACTGCTCTTCGAGGGCGGGGAAACTGAAGCAGGAGCCAGTACCAGCGGCTGTCATGGTTTCTGCCAGATGGGACCGCTGGTGCGCGTCGAGCCCCAGGGTACGTTCTACAACAAGGTAAAAGTCGATGACGTTCCCAACATCATCTCAGCCACCCTTGAAGAGCAGGGGGTGGTAGAGGAACTGCTGTTTGAGAACCAGGACGGTACCAGGGCGACCACTGAAAAAGAAGTGCCCTTTTATGCCGGCCAGAAGCGCATCGTCCTTGGCGGCTGCGGAACGATCAACCCTGAGGACATACGAAACTACTTCGCTGTCGACGGCTATCAGGCGCTGGCCAAATGCCTTCGGGAAATGAGTCCGGAAGATGTGGTTGAAGAAGTCAAGAAATCTGGGCTCAGGGGGCGCGGCGGCGGAGGTTTTCCGGCTGGCCGTAAATGGGAATCGGCTGCCAAGGCAATTGGACGGCCCAAATACATTATCTGCAACGCCGATGAAGGCGATCCCGGTGCCTTTATGGATCGCTCGCTGATCGAGGGTAATCCTCAGTCCGTCATTGAAGGCATGATCATTTCCGCTTACGGGGTTGGAGCCAAATACGGTGTCGTTTACGTGCGAGCGGAGTATCCGCTGGCGGTTACCCGTTTGTTCAAGGCCATCGATCAGGCCAGAGATTACGGGCTTCTGGGCAACAATATAATGGGTACCGGTTTTGATTTCGACATCGAGGTCTTCCAGGGCGCCGGCGCCTTTGTCTGCGGCGAGTCCAGTGCTCTGCGCGCCTCAATCGAAGGGCTTCCTGGCGAACCCACCGCTAAATACGACCATGCCACGGACAAAGGGCTGTGGGAGAAGCCAACCGTACTCAACAACGTTGAGACTTTTGCCAACGTGCCGATTATCATCAACAAAGGCGCCGACTGGTATGCCTCGATGGGCACCGACAACAGCAAGGGGACCAAGGTCTTCTCTCTGGTCGGCAATATAGTCAATACCGGCCTGATCGAAGTGGAAATGGGCACCACCCTGCGCAAGATCATCTTCGATATCGGCGGTGGCATCCCCGATGGCAAAAAGTTCAAGGCGGTGCAGACCGGCGGCCCTTCCGGTGGCTGTCTGCCGGCCGACAAGCTCGATATGCCGGTTGACTTCGACCAGCTTAAAGAGGCCGGTTCGATGATGGGCTCCGGCGGCATGATCGTCATGGACGAAGGGGCCTGCGTGGTCAACGTCGCCAAATATTTCATCGAGTTCTGCAACGATGAATCGTGCGGCAAATGCATTTCCTGCCGGGACGGTTCTGCAGCCCTGCTCGATATTCTCGATCGAATCTGCGAGGGAGAGGGGAGAGAGGAAGACCTGGAAACCATGGAGGATCTCTGCCACTGCATCGACGACGCCTCCATGTGCGGTCTCGGAACCTCCTTGCCCAACCCTGTTCTGAGCACCCTGCAATATTTCAGGGATGAGTATCTGGCCCATATCAAGGACAAAAACTGCCCGGCCAAGGTCTGCAAACCGCTATTCACCTACGAGGTGATCACCGACAATTGCAAAATGTGCGGTTTGTGCTTCAGAAACTGCCCGTCCGATGCGGTTATCTGGAAGAAGAAAGAAGTTGCCGAGATCATCCAGGATAAATGTGTAAAATGCGGTATTTGCAAAGAAGTCTGTAAATTCGGTGCCGTAGAATAATCGAGGAAAACAATAAATGGTTACATTCACGCTCAACGGCAAAGAATTAGAGGTTAAAGAAGGCACAACCATACTCGAGGTCGCCCGTGAACAGGGAATCAACATCCCAACTCTCTGCTATCACGAAGAAATGTCGGCGTACGGTGCCTGCCGTCTCTGCCTGGTTGAAGTCGTTAAACGGGGCTGGCCGTCGATCCAACCAGCCTGCCTGTACCCGGCCCAGAACGGCATCGAGGTAAATACCGATACCGAGCGGGTGAGAAAATCACGCAAGATCCTGCTGGAGCTCTACCTGGCCAGATCGCCCGATTCCCAGGCAATTATAGATATCGCCAAAGAATATGGGGTGCGCGACACACGGTTTAAGCTCAAGGAGAGCGAGAGGAGCGAATGTATTCTCTGCGGTCTCTGTGTGCGTGCCTGCGCCGAAATCTCCAAACGACATGCCATCAGCTTTGCCCACAGGGGCAGTAAACGAATGATTCAGACGCCTTTTGCTGAACTGGCCGACACCTGCGTGGGCTGTCAGGCGTGCGCTTTTGTCTGTCCCACCGGAGTAATCAAGATAGACGAAGCGGATTAAGGCCGCTGACCCTCGTCAAACCCCTGATTCTGCACCTGCACGTGCAGGCTCCGCAGGTCAGGGGTTTTTTCTTTACACTCTTCTAACAATTTCTGGAAAACGGCCCCGGCTGCACTATTGCACCTGCTGCTGACTAGGGGGTTCGTCATGGTGCTCAGGAAGGTCTGATTGACTAAAGATGATATTCGACCTATATTTTTAGTGATTCCGTTTGAATAACATTGATGTAAATACCAAACCTGCTGCAAATCAGACTCGGGAAACTCGGGTCTCATCGGAACAGCCGGGTTGCCGTTGACGATGGCTATCCGGTGTTTCTCACCACCATCTCCAGCCACGAGCTCTTCCGCTATGGAACAGAAACAGCAACACAATCGCCAAGACAGCCAAAAAGATCTCTTGGGAAGCCCTTCATCTGTTTTACCCAAGACTGACACACGAATCAGTATCGAGTTTGAAAAGGGAGAACTCGGAGGGGTCTGCACCATGAAAGTGATGTTGGATGATCTACTGATCTGTAAGTTCGACCATCATAATCCGGACGGCTTGGCTGCCTGCGTGCGACGAGCGGCAGATGCGGTTGAACTCAGCGAATGGGCCGAAAAAGTGTTGCGTGACGATGCCAAGGGGGGATGATGCCCCGAGCATACCCAATTACCTGGAAACAAGGAGTGCCCCATGATCATACATCAGCGTGAAATTGCCTACACCAGCGACTACCAGACATTTTTCGAAGCACTCATTAAAGCCAAGCAGCACCTGGAAAAACGATTCCCCGAAGTAACGGTGGAACTCATGTACAACCTGGCAGGGGAGCGCGGGTTCGCGACAATCCAGACTCGCTATCCCTCTCTGGCAGACTATGAGAGAATTGACACAGAAATGGATCAGGATGAGGAATACACTAAAATTCTCGAAGACCTCATCGGCTCCACTGGACATTTGCCAGTCGACCAGTTCTATCGGGTGAT
>JAHEER010000157.1 GCA_024640625.1 Desulfobulbaceae bacterium | reverse complement strand
CGAAGAGGATCCTTACACCGGTGCTGTCGCCGAGGCGTTCGATATTTCAATCAGGGGACGCGACTCGAGGTATTGCTGCGACCTGAACCGGTCGCCGGAACGTTGCATCTATGAAGAGGCCTGGGGACGGCAGGTGTGGAAGACACCCCTGGAGGACCCGGAAAAAGAGCGACTGCTTGAGCGCCACGCGGCTTACTACCGGGTTCTGGACGGGCTGCTGACGGTATTGACGGAGGATTTCGGCAGCGCCGTCCTCTACGATCTGCACTCCTACAATTACATACGACTCAACGGCGAGCCTCCGCTCTTCAACGTCGGCAGCCACTTCATGGATCTTCAGCGTTTTGGGGCCGTGGTCGACCACCTGGTTCAAAAACTGGCAGCCATTGAGCTGCCCGGCTGCGACAACCGGGCAGCCATGGACGAGGTGTTCGAAGGCACGGGCTATCAGGCCGAATTTGTGCATCGGCACCACTCTGACGTGCTCTGCGTACCGCTGGAGATCAAGAAGGTATTCATGGATGAGGCGAGCCTGAAACTCAGAAAGACCATATTTACTCCGCTGCGCGAGCAACTGATTGGCGCCGTCATGAGTAATTACAATTGTTTCAGAGCACTGACCGGAGAGGACCCGGGGTAGACATGATCGTTATCAAGTCGGACAACGATGCCGGACTGGCCGATGCAGCCGCACTTCTGAACCGCTCGCAGAAGACGGTGGCGCTTACCGGGGCCGGCATCTCGGTGGGCAGCGGCATCCCGGATTTCAGGAGTCCCGGCGGTTTGTGGTCGGTGTATGCACCGGACGAGTATGCGACCCTCGAGGTATTTTACCGCAATCCGGAAAAGGCCTGGGAACTTTATCGGGCCCTGGGCAATACCCTGCTCGGCACAATCAGCAATCCGGCCCATCAGGCACTTGCCGAACTTGAGAGCCAAGGGCGGCTGGCGGGGATCGTCACCCAGAATGTCGACAACCTGCACCAGCAGGCGGGCAGCCTTACCGTGCTTGAGATCCACGGCGACCATCAACATCTGCAGTGTCTCGAGTGCGGCCATCTGGAGGAGGTGAGAGAGCAGCACTACCGGGAGCAGGCGATACCCCGGTGCCCAACCTGTTCGGTAGCGTTGAAACCCAACGTGGTGCTGTTCGGGGAGCCGGTCCGGCAGCTCGACGAGATCGAAGTGCTGATCGAGGGCAGTGAAATTCTGCTGGTCATCGGTACCTCGGCCCAGGTCTACCCGGCCGCGGGCCTGCCGCTGGCAGTGAAGCAGTGGGGCGGTGCAGTCTTCGAGTTCAACCGCGAGCAGGCCCTGGGGCGCAACCGTTTCAGCGGCGTCAGCCGGATTACCGATTACTTCTTCGAGGGTGACGCCGAAGAGACCCTGCCGATGCTCCTCAAGGCGATGGCTGCCTAGCAAGGATGGGTATTTCTACCTTACTGCGGGTTTTTCTGCCCTTTGCCGCCGGCTATTTCCTCAGCTACCTGTTTCGGGTGGTCAACGCGGTGCTGGCGCCCGACCTGGCAGCCGATATCGGGGTCGGTCCCTCGGCGCTGGGCCTGCTTACCTCGGTCTATTTCATCACCTTTGCTTCGTTTCAACTGCCGCTCGGCGTATTGCTCGACCGCTACGGCCCAAGAAAAACCGAGGCGGTACTGCTCATGTTCGCGGCCTTCGGCGCCTTTCTTTTCAGCAGGGCTGACAGTCTGACCGGACTGGTGATTGGCAGGGCGTTTATCGGCTTTGGAGTATCGGCCTGCCTGATGGCCTCCTTCAAGGCCTATACGGTCTGGTTCGACCGTTCCAGGTGGCCGGTGATCAACGGGTTCCAGATGGCAGCCGGCGGGCTCGGCGCCCTGGCGGCCACTTCGCCGGTGGAATGGTTGGTGTCGGTGACCGACTGGCGTATGGTGTTTCTGCTGCTCACCGGACTCTCGGTACTGATCGGACTGCTGGTGCTCACCGTTGTCCCCGAAAAGAAAACGGCGCCGTCGACCGAATCGCTAACAGCGCAGCTGGGCGGCATCAAGGAGGTGTTCACCAGCCTTAAATTCTGGCACATTGCCCCGGTGGTGACTCTCTCCCAGGCTGCGTTTCTTTCCATCCAGGGGCTCTGGGCGGGTCCCTGGCTGCGTGATGTGGTCGGCTTGGAGCGCGGTGTCGCCGCGTCGGTGCTGTTCTGGGTCGCGGCAGCCATGATCTGCGGCTTCATTGGGTTGGGATTTATTGCTGCGCGGCTTTCAAACAGGGGCATCTCTCCGGCGCTCACTTCGGCGGTCTGCATGGGGTTGTTCATGATCGTGCAGTTCCTGGTACTGGTCACGCCGCCGGGATGGTATCTCATTGTCTGGCTGATCTTCGGCTTCATCGGCACCGCGGGGATCATCGCCTATGCGGGGCTTTCGCAATTGTTCGAGGTGCGTCTCTCCGGGCGAGTCACCACCGGGGTGAACATGCTGGTGTTCGTGGCCACGTTCGCGGTCCAGTGGCTGATCGGCATCATCATCGAGGTCTGGCCGCTTGGCCCGGACGGCAGTTATAACGAGAAAGGTTTTTATTACGGCTTCGGGCTGATCCTGGCGCTGCAGGTTGCATCCCTGCTATGGTATATAGTAGGTGCGGGGCTGTTGAAGAAAAGAGAACGTTCGACAAGCATCAGGGATTTGGGACAGGAAAATGGATAACCAGGGATTTAAAGGGTCCTCGACCTACGTGCTGGATGAGGAACTGGCTAAAATCGTCAATATTTCGATGGCGCTGGAGATGCCGCTGCTGCTCAAGGGTGAGCCGGGCACCGGCAAGACCATGCTGGCCCATGCGGTGAGCGAGACTCTGGGCATGGATCTCATTGTGCTCAACGTCAAGTCGAGCATGAAGCTGGTCGAGGCGCTCTATCAGTACGACACGCTGACCAGGCTCAACGACAGCCGCTTCGGAGATTCGGCCCGTGATGTGGCCACTATCGGCGACTACATCAAGATGGGCAAGATCGGCCAGGCCTTTACCGCCGAGCAGCGCTGCGTGCTGTTGATCGATGAGATCGACAAGGCCGACAGCGATTTCCAGGACGATATGCTCGATGTGCTCGACCAGATGCAGTTCGACATCATCGAAACGGACGAGGTGATTTCGGCCCGGACCCGGCCGGTGATCATCATCACCTCGAACGCCAAGAAGGATCTCTCCGATCCGTTTCTCGGGCGCTGCAATTTTCATCATATCGCCTTTCCTGAGCCAGCCATGATGCGCCAGATCGTCGCTGCTCATTTCCCCGATATTTCTGATACCCTGGCCACAGGTGCGATCGATCTCTTTTATGAAATGCGCTCGATCGAGGCGATCGAGAAAAAGCCGGCGACCAGGGAATTGATTAACTGGCTCAGGGCCCTGCAGGCCGACCCGGACTTTCGCGGCGGTGAACTGCTCAGCAGGGAAATTCCCTATCTCGGGGTGTTGTTCAAGAAGAGCGATGATTACCGGAAATCGCTTGATTTCGTGCACCAGAAAGGACGTTTCCGGAACTGAACCAGATGTTCGTTTCCTTTTTTTACAAGCTCAAGCAGGCCGGGATTCCGGTCAGTCCGACCTCTTTCCTGACCCTGCACCGCGCCGTGGACCGGGGCCTGGTCAATTCGGTCGATGACTTCTATGTCGCCGCCAGGACGGTACTGGTCAAGAGTGAGAAGTATTTCGACCGCTACGACCAGGTGTTCAGTCACCAGTTTCACGGGACCGAACTGCCCAAGCAGCAGGACGAGGAACTCGACTTCTGGGCCCAGGCCATGCTTGATGAATGGCTGAAAAATCCTAAGCAGGCCGCAGCCGCCATGGGCATCGACGAGAAGGATCTGCAGGAAATGAGCATCGGCGAGCTGCTCGATTATTTCAAAGAACGGCTGCGTAAACAGAAGGGCCGTCACGACGGCGGCTCCAAGTGGATCGGCACCGGCGGCACCTCGCCGGTGGGGCATTCCGGCTACCATCCCGGGGGCATGCGGGTGGGCGGCCAGTCGAGAAACAAAAGCGCCGTGCAGGTGGCGGCCGAACGCCGCTACCGGGCCTACGGCACCGACCGGCCGCTGACCAGCGACACCATCGGTGAGGCCCTGAAACGGCTCCGCAACATGGTGCCCAGGGGCGCCAAAGATCGGCTCAACATCGAGGAGTCGATCTACCAGACCATGAAAAATGGCGGCGAGATAGAGATCGTGTTCGACCGTGCCATCGTCGATCGGCTCAAAGTAATCCTGGCCATCGACAACGGCGGCTGGTCCATGGACCCTTACGTGGCTCTGGTCCAGACCCTGTTCTCCTACGCCCAGGCGCAGTTCAAGGACGTCAGGACCTATTATTTCCACAACACGATCTACGACACGCTTTGGGAGGATCCGGCCCGCTACAAAAAGCCGGTAGCGCTCAACTCGCTGGTTCACTGCGACCCGGACACTAGGCTGATCATCGTCGGCGACGCCTCCATGGCCCCATATGAGTTGATGGTGCCGGACGGCTCGATCTACGCGTTTGAACGCAGCGGCAGTCCCAGCATCGAGCGGCTCCGCTTTCTCAGTGAGCTGTTCAGTCACAGCGTCTGGCTCAACCCGGTTCCAGACAGCCATTGGCGCTACACCAGGACGATTGGCATGATTAACGAAATTTTTTCAATGTTTCCCCTGAGTCTCGACGGTCTTGAACAGGCGGTCAAACACCTTATGCGTAAGTATCCATGAGCGCAGCGTTGCCACCTCAATGGCGCGAAAATGCCTTGCCCACACCGGCGGTTTATACTAAATTATTGCGAAATCTCATATCCATGGGGTCGACATCTGACCCCGTTTCCGCTGTTCACCGATTTCCGGAGCGTCTATGAAAATCGATATCGAGCTCATCAAGGTCGATGAAGCGACCCGTATACGAAAGGACATCGGCGACCTCGCGTCGCTGCAGGAATCGATACAGCAGGTGGGCCTGATCAACCCTGTTCTGGTCGATGAGAACTATACCCTGGTGGCCGGTTTCCGCCGTCTGAGCGCCTGCAAGAAGCTGGGTCTGAAGGAGATCGAGGCACGTGTCTTGGAGATGGGGGGCGACGAACTCAAGATGCTCGAGGCCGAAGTGGCCGAGAACTTCTACCGCAAGGAATTCACACCAGAGGAAATTTTGTCCACCGAACGGAGGCGCCGCGAGATAGAGGAGGCCAGGAGGCCAAAAGGGGTTTTCGAGCGCTTCTGGAACTGGATCAAGGCGCTGTTCCGCTCAGACTACAAACCAGTGGTCGAAGCACCAGCCAATCCCGCTCCGGTGGACCCGCCGCAGGAGCCCGTGCAGGAGGCGCCGGAAGAGCCTGCACCTGCAGCAGCGCAAGAACCGGAGGAACAGCCGGTACCCGAACCGGAACCCGAGCCTGAGTCCGAACCCGATCCGGCGACCGAGACAACGCAGACGCCAGCACCGTCACCACAGCCCAAGACTGCCGAGATTATTGAAAGGGATGGGGTGCGCCACATCAAATGGCGATAAAAATTGTCTTTTTGTTCAATCTCTTCGTTGTGAGAGAAAATTGTGTCCTCAGCGTATTACCTATACGCTTGCGGATCAATTTTCTCACACGCCTTGATCTTGAACAAAAATCCTAATTTTTATTAAAATTGACTCGGGTAAAATTTTTTCAAGAGGACACAATACCCATCGTGTCCCTGTTAGGCTCTTACAGTGGGCATGTGAGGGGGAGGTGGGAGACAATAGGTATTGTGTCACCAATTCTACTGTTCAGCTCTTTCAAATTACTGACATACCCTGCCAGGTGCCCCGGCGGTAGCGCAGCCAGGTGAACAGAAAAAGCGAGAAGACGAAGCTCAGCACGCAGCCCCAGGCGAAATAGACGCCCTGGTCGAACAGCTCGATGCCGATGTAGAGCGGCGCCAGGAAACAGAAGATCGAGGCGGCCAGGATGGCGCCCATCAGGTAGCGGGTGTCGCCCGCGCCCTTGAGCACCCCGGCAAAAACCATGTAAAGCGCGTCAAGGAAGAGGTAGCAGGCCATGATCCGCATGATGGTCACGGCCTTCTCCATCACCGGCGCGTATTCGGCACCGGCGGCAGTGTCGGGGATGAAGATGGCGACGACGATCTGGGGGCTGAAGATGAAGAGCAGATCGACCAGCAGGATGTAGCAGAGCAGC
>JAHEER010000156.1 GCA_024640625.1 Desulfobulbaceae bacterium | reverse complement strand
ACAGCGACAAGAGCGAGTCAGTCATGGAGGATTGTCCGGTGAAGGAGGTTTCGGCCTCGATAAAAAGGATTAGAAAGAAGATTCCGCCGGAAATGCTTTCGGAAATACACATAGGGTAGGGCGTTCCGATACGGTCTTCTATCCTGCGGCGCTTAGGTCCCGACTCTGCTGAAAATCAGCTGCGGTTGTCTGGTATGCTCTGGCTGAAAAGGTGTTAGAGACCGACTCAAAAACAAGAGTTCGATAGTTCTCTCATTCGATGACAAGATATCTGCGAGTCGTCCCCATGCTGCTCTGCATGGGGATTATTTTTTTTCTCTCCCATCAGCCGGGCGACGCGCTCCATCTGCCGATTTTTCCCGGGGCTGACAAGCTGAGCCATATGCTCGCCTACGGGGTGCTGAGCGCAACGGTAATCTTCAGTTTTTCGGCCGAAGCGAGAAGAAAAAAGAAAAGCCTGGTGCTGACGGCGGCGGTGTTCGTACCGCTGCTGTTTGGCCTCAGCGATGAGTATCACCAGAGCTTCGTGGCCGGCCGCAACTCCGAGTTTCTCGACCTGGTGGCCGATGGGGTCGGTGGCTTGGCGGTGGGGGGGTTGTGGTTCTTTATAATATCAGAATAACAATATTATAAAATTAAAATATCATAATTCACTTCATCAATTTTCTGGCCATCTCTTTGGCAAAATAGGTGATGATCATATCAGCGCCGGCCCGTCTGATCGCCAGCAGCGTTTCCTGCATCACCCGTTTCCCGTCGATCCAGCCTTTCGCCTCGGCGGCTTTGATCATCGCATATTCTCCGCTGACCTGGTAGGCGGCCAGGGGCAGATCAAACTCATCCTTGAGCCTGGTGATGATGTCGAGATAGGCGAGGGCCGGTTTTACCATGAGCACGTCGGCGCCTTCGTCGACATCGAGGGTCGCTTCCCGTAAGGCCTCGCGGCTGTTGGCGGGATCCATCTGGTAGGCCCGCCGGTCACCGAACTGCGGGGTAGATTCGGCAGCATCACGAAAGGGTCCGTAAAAGGCCGACGCATACTTGACCGCATAGGAGATGATCGGCACCATCTCGAAGTTGTTCTCGTCTAGTGTTGCCCGGATTTCGGCGACTCTGCCGTCCATCATGTCAGATGGGGCGACGATGTCAGCCCCGGCTTTGGCATGGGAAAGGGCTGTTTGGGCCAGTATCTCCAAGGTTGTGTCGTTGTCTACTTCGTTATTGACCAGAAATCCGCAGTGTCCATGGTCGGTGTATTCGCAGAGGCAGACGTCGGTGATGACCAGCAGATCGGGGGCCTTATTCTTCAATTCCCTGATGGCGCGCTGGACAATACCGTCCTTGTCGTGGGCTCCTGATCCGACCCCGTCCTTTTTTTCCGGAATGCCGAAAAGGATGACCGAGTTGACCCCGAGCGCCTGCAGTTCCCTGGCCTCTGCGGCCAATTGATCGACACTGATCTGGTGGACTCCCGGCATGGAGGGCACCTCTTTTTTCACCTTCTTGCCGGGCACGATAAAAAGTGGATAGATAAGCTGGCCGGCCGACAATGTGGTTTCGCGGATCAAACTTCGCAGCGCTTCGTTGCGCCGCATGCGCCGGGGACGATATTCGGGGAAGACCATGATGTTTCTCCTCTTGATCTGAGCGTGGGAGAGCAGCTCAGGTGGTTATTCCAAGGCTTTTCAGCTTTTTGTGCAGGTGGCTGCGCTCCAGACCGACATGTTCAGCGGTCCTGGAAATGTTGCCATCGTTCTCCTCGAGTTTTTGCCGCAGATACTCGCGCTCGAACAATCGCCGGGCCTCTTTGAAATCTTTGGTTTCAAGGGGTTTCAGGGTGATCTCGCGCAGAGGTGAAGCCACTTGTTTGGAGAGTCCAAGAAAGGCTTTGATCGTGTCTGCATCGACCGTTTTTTCGGGACACATGATGGCCAGTCGTTCGAGGAAATTTCTGAGTTCGCGGACATTTCCGGGCCAATTGTACTTCTTCATCTCAGCAAAGGCGTTATCGGTCAATGTTTTATCTTTCAGACCTTTTTCCTTGAGTCCCTGCATCAGGTCAGCAACCAGTTCGGGGATATCCTCGGTCCGCTCCGCCAGCCGGGGGACATGGATAGGGACCACATTGAGCCGGTAAAAAAGATCAGCCCTGAAATTACCCTCTTCAATTTCCTGCTCGAGATTCTTGTTGGTGGCGGCCAGCACCCTGACATTCACTTTGATGGTCTGACTGCCGCCGACTCGCTCGAATTTCTGTTCCTGAAGAATACGCAGAATCTTGGCCTGGGTTTTCAGGCTTATGTCGCCGATATCATCAAGGAAAAGGATACCGCCGTCGGCCTGGTCGAATTTGCCCTGCTTATTGGACTGGGCTCCGGTGAACGAGCCCTTGACATGCCCGAAGAGCTCCGACTCGATCAGTTCTTCGGGGATAGCCGCACATCTCACTTCGATCATCGGCTGTCCAGCGCTGGCCGAAAGGCTGTGGATAGCCTGGGCCACCAGTCCCTTGCCGGTGCCGTGCTCGCCGCTGATAAGCACCCAGGCGTCGGTCGGTGCGACCATCTCGATCTGCTGGCGAAGTGCGGCACTAATCTCTGACGAACCAGTCAGCTGCGCTTTTTTTCTTGCCAAGCGCTCGCGCAGCAGCCGGTTTTCCTTTTCCAGGCGGGCGTAGCGCAGGCTGCTGGCCACCGACAGGATTACCTTCTCGTAGGAGAGCGGTTTCTCGATAAAGTCGTGGGCGCCGCCGTGCACTGCCTGGACCGCCGTTTCAATGTTGCCGTGACCGGAAATCATGATGACGGGAATGTCTTGACGCTCCTTGATCCGGGGCAGCGCCGTCAACCCGTCCATTCCATCACCCAGCCAGATGTCGAGTATAACCAGTCCGATGTGTTCGTTTTCCAGCAGCTCCAACCCCTTTTCGGCGTTCGGCGCAGTGAGGGTCGTAAAACCCTCGTCTTCCAAAATTCCGGAAAGCGAATCCCGGATGCCCGATTCATCGTCGATAATGAGAATGTGCGTGTTCATCGGAGTAGGTGTGCGTTCACAGGATCAGTCATCGGTGTCAGGATAAATCTCGGAACCGTGGGGGGCGAAGCCGCTGGTGCTGGTCAGAGGCAGCTCGATGGTGAAAATCGTACCGCTTGGCGTGTTATCCTGGACCCGGATATAACCGCCATGGTCGTTGACGACGGTGGAGACGATGGCCAGCCCCAGACCTGTTCCGGTTTTCTTGGTCGAAAAATAGGGTTCAAAAAGCCTGAGTTTGTGTTCCTTGCTGATTCCGGGGCCATCGTCGATAACTTTGAGCAGTACCGACTGGGCGAACATATTGACCGCCAGTTCCACATCTATGGTACCGCCGTCGGGTAAAACGGCAACCCCATTATCGAGCAGGTTGATCAGACAGCGCTTGATCTGCTCGCCGTCGAAATCAAATATCGGAATCTCATGCTCAACCCTCAGGGTGAATTCGATATGTTTGTGAGCTTCCTGATAGAGTACCAGGGTATCCGCGGCCAGGGCCACCAGATCATCGGGAGATTTATTGATCTTGGGCATTCTGGCAAATTGGGAAAATTCGCTTACCAGTCGCTTGAGGGCATCGACCTGGGTGATGATGGTGTCGGTGCAGCGATCAAAGACGGAGTCCTCTTCCTGGAGAATTTCCGGATAGCGTTTGCGCAGACGCTGGGCGGAGAGCTGGATGGGGGTCAGAGGGTTCTTGATTTCGTGGGCGATGCGCCTGGCCACCTCACGCCAGGCTGCCATGCGCTGCATGCGTTCGATCTTGGTGAGGTCGTCGAACACCAGGACGAAACCGATGGGGACTCCCTCGTCGTCTTCGAGCCGGGTAAAATTGATCAGCAGGGACAGCCGCACCCGGTTGATGCTCACTTTCAGGTGCTGCTCGATGGACATCTTGCCGGTGGTGTACAATTCTTCGATAAAACGGTCGAGAATATGGGTATACTCGCGCGGCAGCGCCTCCCTATAGGAAAGGCCTATGAATTTCCTGCGGTCGATACGCAGCAGTTTGGCGGCGAAATTGTTGATCGTGGTGATGCGCCCGTGATCGTCAAGCGAGACTACGCCGGCGGAGACATTCTGCAGAATGATCTCGGTATAGCGCCGGCGCTGCTCAGATTCCTGGGAACTGGCCTCGAGTGCCGCGTGGGTTTCGGCCAGCTGCTTGTTGCTGGTATTGATGTTGCTGGTCATCGTATTGAAGGAGGTGACCAGCTGGCCGATTTCGTCGTCGGAGGACTCTTTAATGGTGAACTCGAAGTCGCCCTCGGAGATGCGCTTGGTGGCCGAGGCCAGTCTGTCTACCGGCTCGGTTATGGTGCGGGCGATGCGCAGACCGAACCAGATGGCGGCAAAGACGATAAGCAGGGTCACGATGAGCAGAATCAGCAGCAGCCAGAATTTGAACGGATCCTTGAGATGGATGAGCTGCTGGTAATCCTCGATACCGCCGGAAATGCGGGTCATACTGTCCAATTTGTTCTGGTCGATGAGCAGGGAAGTGACCAGGATGCCGGTGATACCGGGTGACGGCCCCAGAGTGATGGTGCTTACATGCCGTACCAGGTCTCCCCGTTCGGTTTTCTGGATGATTGATTCGGCTTCTTTGCCCGTGCGGACCTTCTGCAGCGTCTCCACCGGTATTTGGGGCGGGGCGATGGCCCGCAGTCCTCTGGTGGCAACGGTTACTTCGATGTCGGCCTGATCGACCCGCAGGGTAAGCATTGACGGTATGGAGGCCGGGGTCAGGTAGAGCATCTGATTGAGCAGATCGGTGAGCGCCTCTTTACTCAGAGAGTCAACCTTGTAGCCATCCATCTTGGTGGCGATTCTCTCGGAGCTGTCGGCGGCATGGTTGCCGGTGTCTTCAATTACCGAACGAGCCAGACCGAGCGATTCCTGCAGGGATTGCTCGATACTCGAGTTGAACCAGTAGTCCACGCTTGAGGAGATAAACTGCAGGGCCACGAAAAAAAGCAGAATGGTGGGCAGCAGTGAGAGGCAGAGAAAGGAGACCACCAGCTTGGTGCGCAGCCTGCTCCCCATGACGTTGCTTTTCCGCTCAAATATCAGCTCCGCCAGGTAGCGCAGGACCAGGAAGAGGACAACCAGGACCAGGATGACGTTGAGGTTGATCAGCGCGAAAATGGCAATATTGGAGTTGACCGGAAGCTGTATGTCTTTCTCAAAGAGCCTTCCCTGCAGCCAGATAAAGAACGGAATCAGACAGAGGCAGAAAACGATGATCCGGTTGACCAGCTTTCTCTTGTGACGCCGCTGCTCGATGGTCGTCTCCGGAGGCAGCGCCATGATGTCCGCCGCTGAACGATTGCTGATTCGGAAGCCGTCTTGTCCTGCCATGCACCGATTCTCCGCCTAATAGATGAACTCTATGGAGTGCCAGTCGGTTTTCAGGTCCCACCAGGAGACGAAGGGAATAACACTGCGCAGACTCAGGGGAAGCGTCTTCTTGTAGAGATCGGCCTTGACCCGAAGTCGATAGGTTTGATCCGGCTCGAGTTCTTCAAGTGTAACGATCTTCAACCCGTTGACCTCATTGATCAGCGTCAGCGCTTCATCCAGGGTCTTCACGGTGTGGTTCTTTTTGCTGATCTCCTCGGTTTCAACGGTATAGAGCTGTTTTAAACTGTCGTAAGTAAGGGAATGGGAAAATTCCAGGCTGGTGAGTGTATCGTCGGGCCAGTTCGACTCGACCTTTTCGAGTTCGACAAAAAAGGAGAATTGTACCGGAATTCCACTGTGCAGGCCGTCGATCATCTCGGTGGTCAAACTGTTTTTCAACTCGCCGAAAAAGAGCAGATCGGTGTCAGAGGTGGTGACTATCATGTCGGTAAAATGAGGTCCGCTGATTTTCTCTCCATTCGCACTTTGACTCTCAGACGCACCAAGCGGGACAAGCAGAAGCAGTGTCCAGAAGAGTGCGCAGGTAATTGGCTTTGTAAAATTCATAGTGTGAAAGAGAAGCAATCTCTTTGTCTCAACCATCCTGCCACAGAATACATCGGCAGCCCAAAGGGATTGTTATTGTTTGAGAATCGCTCCTACTCTACTTGATAATAGTGGTGATGTCTACGGCTTGTTACCATGGTGACGGACTCTGATTCAAGATGGAGTTGCTTTTTTGAGCATATGTCTGTATATA
>JAHEER010000050.1 GCA_024640625.1 Desulfobulbaceae bacterium | reverse complement strand
TGTTTTGAACTGGCCGTATGTGGCGGTAATGTATCTTGTCGCCGCCATATTTCTGTATGGAGCTGCAATAATTCTAGGGATATAAACGGATCTTCTCACACGTAAGCAGATATACAGAGAAATCAGAGCAGCGGGAGCAGAGCAGAACAAAAATGGTGGGTGGTGCAGCTTTTTCGAGAGGGAGGGAGAAAGAAGGGGGCTGCACCACCCGATGATACATATAGGATGTACCACAACTTTACAGTAATGATGTTGTCTAAAAAAGCAACCTGCCTAATTGCCATTTTCGGCAAAATAATGTGCTTCTGATTAGTTTAAGCAGCAATATTTTTCTTAAAAACCAACGTAAAAGGTATTTTATTCACGAATTATCGTGCGTACAAAATGTGCGTAAAAATTACCCCTACCTTGTACCTGATGCCTTGACCCCAGACAGTGTAATTAAACCCAACAGTGTTATGACCAAGATGATCCGGCGGGCGGCATGAACAGCTTACCTGGTAAATATTCTCTCCAGAACCAATGATAGTGGCGACATGAATTTGAGATTATTCCCGATTATCTCGATCGTTAGGGCAATAAGTGGGGCTATCATTCGCGCCTCTTTATGCTTACCATTGTTCTCTAACTGCAGTATTCGGCGTTATTTTGGGAGATGAAAATGAAAAAACTGCTGCTTATCCTCACCGCGATATTTTTTCAAGGGTGTTCCGTATTCGGCATTCGAACAGTGGAAATGCTTGACTACACCCTCATTGAGAAGGAGGGTGATTTCGATATTCGCCAGTATCAGGATTACTGGGTTGTCCGCACAGAAGTTGAAGGACAATACAAGGCAAGTACCAGGGAAGCATTTGGTCGATTATTTGAATATATTTCAGGCAAGAATAGTCAACAGGCGAAAATAGCGATGACTGGGCCAGTATTGCAGCAGCAAAAAGGTGAAAAGATTGCCATGACCGGCCCTGTTATCCAGCAAAAAATTGGGGAAAGCTGGGTGATGGAGTTTGTGCTCCCCTCCAAGTACAACGCAAGCAGTCCGCCAGCGCCGCTCAATTCCGATGTGAGAGTGGTCAAAAAAACTGGCTATAAAGCCGCCGCGATCAGTTATAGCGGAAACCTGAGCGAGAAGAAGTTCGCCGACAAGAAAATTAAACTTCTCGATAAAGTGGTTCAAAGACAACTGCAGCCTATTGGTGAACCGTTTTCTGCCGGCTATGATCCCCCGTGGACCTTACCTTTTTTAAAAAGAAACGAGGTGGTTGTTGCGGTTGAGTGAGGTCCAAGGACTGGCAGATATGAGGGTTATTCAGGGTGGAGGGGCACGACAGTCTATTGGTTACATTTGAGGAATAGGTATGGTTACTCTGAGCATTAACAATAAGGATTATCACCTTGAGGCGGAGCCCGAGGAACTGCTTGTCTGGGTAATTCACGAGAAAGCCGGCTTAACGAAAACCCGTTTTGGCTGCGGAATACAGATGTGCGGCTCCTGCAAGGTACTCATAGATGGCGAGATTTCATTCACCTGCGACAAGAAGATAAAAGATGTGATGGGTAAAAAAATCATGACAAGAGAGGCTTTGCGGGATGATCATCCTTTGCTGACCGGAAATATGGAGTAGTAGAAGATAGAGAAGCAGCTATTTGTCTCAAATTGTGGGAGATGTAAGGTTAGGATTGCTGCTCACAGACCACCTCGCAGTTACTCTGACACGCGCGCCCCTGACACTATCCGTGTCTAAACTGAAAATCGCGTAATAGTTGACAAAAATGTACGCGGCGAATTTCTTGGCGAGCGCCCCGACACAATTACCTATCAGATCATCAGCGCTGGTAACTTTACCCTGCCCGAGCTGAGCTATGTGTGGTGGAAACCAGCCGTTGCGAGTCTGAAGAGTGGTTTCGGTTATCTTGACAGGTCAATGCGGAGCGCTGTCTGATACCGGACAACCCCATGCCGACAATCATGACCGCCTGTTCAGGGCTTATAGTGTGCCATTACAAGCGCTGCGTCGGCGTAATAATCGGTGAAGATACCATCGACCCCCATAGCGGCCATGGCCTGCAAATCGTCTGCACTGTTGACGGTAAACACGAGTACGGCCAATCCCCGCGCATGTGCTTTTTCAATGAACTCCCTTGTCACGGTACGATACCAGAGATTTACTGACACAGCGTTCATGGCACAGGCGGTATCAAGCAGTTCGTCGGTATAGTACCGCCCGCCCAGGCACGCCATAATCTCTTCGGCCAGGTGAGCACGTATGCGCGTGTCGCCGCATTTTTGGTCGAGAAGCTTATGGTTCTCGGCGAGGGAGCTAAAACGCGGCAGCATATATTCCTCGTTTCCGTTGGCGAAGATCACCCCGAAATAACGCACTGCCTCGGTTCCCGCCTTAGCCAGGAGTATGCTGCGCCGGATGGCTCCATCCAGCAGGGCGATTTTCGCCTGCGGACGGATCTGGCGAAGGGTTTTAAGTTCCTGCCGGCTAAAAGAGCTTACCAAAAGATCTGCAGCATCAAGTTTCCCGGCTGAGACGTATTCCGAGAAAAGTTCGCCCACCTGTCTTCCCGTGTTTTCGCCTTTGAGTTCAATATGGATAACGGGCCGAATTTCCCGTGCAAGAGAGGCAAAAAAATCAAATACCTCAGGTAACAATGGAATACGGTCCTTACCGCGAGCCGGATCACCGGCATAGAGGCTCTTCAGGGTTGAGGCATTTGTTTTGGAGACCTCCCCTTTACCTGTGGACACCTCCTCGAGATCGAGGTTGTGCACCACTACAAGTTGCCCGTCGGCACTGAGCTGCACGTCAAACTCTATGGCCGGAACGCCCTCGGAGGCAACCTTTTCAAAAGCGCGGATAGTGTTCTGGTTATAGCCGGGGTACTTGCATCCCCGATGACCAATGAGCAACAAGAGCCCACCGATTATCCGAGGAGATTGGGAAGGAACATGACCACGGCGGGCATGTAGGTCACTACCACCAGAACCACCAGCAGGGCCACGATAAACGGCCAGATTTCTCGGACGAACTGCCCCACGGTTGCTCCAGTGATGGCACAGGTGGTGAACATCATTGACCCGAACGGGGGGGTTATTCCGCCGATCATGATATTGACGATCATAATCAGGCCGAAATGAATCAGGTCGACGTTCATGGTCTTGATCAGCGGCACCAGAAGCGGCGCGACAATGATCAGCAGGGCTCCACCTTCAAGGAACATGCCGAGGACAAGGAGCAGGACATTGATCACTATCAGGATAACCCATACGGAGTCGGAGATGGCCAGAATACTCTTGGTCAACTGGTGAGGTATCCGCTCCCAACTCATGTATTGTCCGAAGACGGAGGCCGCGATTATGATCAGCATGACCGAGCTGGTCGACAAGACGGTGTTCTTGAGGATTACAGGGAAATGTTTCCACTTGAGCTCTTTATAGAAAAAGACACCGATGATGATACAGAACAGTACCGCCATCGCCCCAGCTTCAGTGGGGGTGAAGATACCGAAGCGGATACCGAAAATAATGCCAAACGGCAGGAGCAGCCCCCAGATCGATTCCCTGAATTGCCTGAAAATTTCCCCTGGCGAGGCCATTTTTTCCCGGCTTGGCTGGTAGTTCCTTTTTTGGGCAATAAAATTCACGGTAAGCATCAGGCCAAAACACATGAGGATCCCGGGCGTATAGCCGCCTATAAACATCTTCGCTACAGATACCTGGGCAATGAGTGCATAGATGATGAGGTTGATGCCAGGCGGGATAACCGGTGCAATAGCTGAAGAGGCCGCAGTGATAGCTGTGGCAAAAGGCGTGCTGTAGCCGCGTTTAGTCATCTGGGGGACCAGAATTTTTGACTGCATGGCAGCATCGGCGTTAGCGGAGCCGGAGATACCGCCCATCAGGGTCGAGAGCACGACATTTACCTGAGCCAGCCCGCCACGCAAGTGGCCGGTAAGCACATCAGCCATCTTCATGAGGCTTGCGCTGATACCGGAATAGTTCATGATCTCACCGGCCATAATGAAAAACGGGATAGCCAGGAGCGGAAAAGCGGAGGATGAGGTGATAAACTTCTGTAGAATCAAATCCGGCGGCGTCCCCACATCACCGAAAGTAAAGTAGGAGAGAGCCGCAGCCAGCAGGGCAAAGGCAATCGGAATACTGGTGAAATAAAGCACCATTACTATGACGACGGGAAATGTGATCATGGCGTAATTATGTTCTGAGCTGTGATGTCTTGTGGTGACATGAAGACAGTACCAAGGTTCATCATGTACCTTTAGGTTGAGCGACATCAGCCGAACCCAGGAGTTTGCGGACATCCCTATAGAGAAAAACCAGGGCATACAGGGCCAACAAAGAAAAACCGACCGTCAATGCAAGGTTTACATAGAGCGCAGGAATATCCAAAACCGGAGTTCGTTTCA
Source organism: Desulfobulbaceae bacterium (assembly GCA_024640625.1). Classification (GTDB taxonomy): domain Bacteria; phylum Desulfobacterota; class Desulfobulbia; order Desulfobulbales; family Desulfocapsaceae; genus JABDQA01. Next base: position 18,063 of record JAHEER010000050.1, on the reverse strand, counting down.
ATGTATTGGCCTGGATAAAGAAGATACTGAGATACACGATATAGCTGTTGATCACCAGCATAAGGCAGTCAATAACTACGGCAATAAACGCACGCCAGGCCGGGGGACCGAATTTTGAAATAAGGTCGATACCGATATGCATTTTGTAACGGTAGGCTGCGCCTGCACCGACAAAGACACACCAGATAAATGAAGTGGTTGCAACCTCTTCAGCCCAAAAAAGACCGCCGTGGAAAAGATACCTCAGTGCAACGTTGACGATGACAACCAGGACGGTGATGCAGAGAAAAAAACTGCTCAGGACCACATCGAGGTTAGTTAGAAGTTGTTTTCGTATAGTAGACATTGCCCAAAATGAGGTGCACGGGAAGCGAGCCTCCCGTGCACCGATAAGTCGGTTTATCTCATTGCCTCAAGCTCTGTGAAGATAGCCTTGAATATGCCGGGGGTCATTCCTTCCTGTTCGACATACAGAGGTTGCAGTGCTTCACGGAAGGCGTCTCCGTCAACTTCGTTGAACTCCACACCATAGGACTCGAGCTCCTTGACAACCCCGCCATGCTGAGACTTGAGCAGTTCCACCATGTGATGTTCACCCTTGCTGAATTCATCTTGGATGATAGCCTGGTAGTTTTCAGGGATTTCACTCCATACCTTGGGGGAAATATAAACGCCGCAGGTACCAAGAATATGGCGTGTATTAGCGACGTTCTTGGTCGGGCCTTCATATACCTTGGTGCCTATATTTGTGAATTCAGAGCCTTCAAGGCCGTCCACAACTCCCTGCTGAACAGCCGACAGGGTCTCGCCCCAAGGCAGCGGTGTGGCAACGGCTCCCATAGCGGTCAGGGTGTCAATATAGGACTTGGAGCCCGGGGTTCTGATTTTCATGCCCTTAAGGTCAGCAGGGGTCTTGATGACCTTCTGGGTAATCAAGTTCCTGAAACCATATATGTAGTGTAGGGCGAGAATCTTGATGCCCTGTTTCTCGGCATCGGCTTTCATTTTCGCTACCAGGTCGCTCTGGGTTAACTTGACGTACTCATCGAAGCTGCGATAAAGCATCGGCGCATATAGTGCTTTGAAATCGGGTACATAGTCACCGATGAAGGAGGGATCCTCAACGGAGATGAATTTTGCCCCGCGAACAACCTGCTCAACGCCTTCTTTGTAAGCTGGGAGCTGTGCCTGTGGGAAAGTCTGGATAGTAATTGCACCGTCGGTCTTCTCTAGTATGGCTTGCGCGACGGCATCCATGGACTTGGTCAACTGTTCAGCAGGGCTGAAAACGTGACTCAATTTTAAGGTGATTTTGTAGTCGTCTGCGGCCACGGCCTGAGTTACAAAAAACATAATAGTGGCAGCACTCAGAACAGAAAAGGTTTTCTTAACATTCATGTTGACCTCCTTATTATGATGTTTTCTCATGAGATTATGGATGTCACAACAATTGCAACAGCCCTAGTCTCTCTGGTATCCCCCATATTTCTTCTGGATTTCTTTGTTCGGTTAACTCTGGCAACGATTCTTGTACAAACAGCGACACATTCATTATTCCTGGACAGGTTCCGACTTTTTTTGTCTGTAGTTGCAACAATTCTGAAGGACCACTGCCCATATCATATGGCGACTGCCAGTAAATTTGATATGGAAATTACTGAAATTGACCTGTTTACAGTATTTAACAAATTGATAGAGCCAACTCCCGAAATATACTAATCTAAATCTAATTAGATTTAAATATTTGCCAACCGGGTCCTGATAATTATCTGCAGCATTATGGGTGCGGCATTATGCTGCAGATAATTATAAGTTATGACAGCGGGGTATTAATGTTATCTCAATCATTGACTCATCATTCGGACCTACCCCCTGAAACGTGGACTTATAAAAATTAGAGATTTCCAGGCAGAGTAGCCTTTGGATGAAAAAGGGATTTTGCCTTCACAGGGGTCTGACTGCGCCCCAAAAACGTTCCCTCTGGGTGGGCAGACGTTTTAAATCCGGAACCTCCCAGACAAGCTATTGACTGAAACCCTACTTTTTTGCTGGGTTGTTTGATCTCTCACGGAGATCGTTCCGCCACTTCATTGAGCCCAGTCGTCGGGACTGCTCTCCCGGTCGGGTTTTTTCCCATCCGCCAGATAAACGTGTGCACATAGATTTCCGTATTTAATTTAGCAACTTATGCATCTATTTCTTGGTGTGAAAGGGCCTTTATCAAACCGCGCAATTCGGCTAGACCCTTGAGTCGACCGATGGAGGGATAGCCGGGTTGTCCGCAGCGTTTCAAGTCATCCAGAATTTCCATCCCATGATCCGGGCGAATTGGAATATTCCAGTCTTTTCTGCCGTGCCGGCGTCTGCTTTTTTCTTCCAGGAGAATTGCCTTGGTTAAGGCCACCATGTCGGTGTCTCCATCGAGATGTTCAGCCTCATGAAATGAAGTCGGCACACCAGTAGTCTCTTTTGTGACATTGCGTAAATGAACGAAATGCAGCCGATGGCCAAGTCGTTCAACCATGCCCGGAAGATCGTTATCAGGCCTTGCGCCAAGAGAACCGGCACACATGGCGATGCCGTTTGCAGAAGAGTCGACTGCTTTGACGATGCTGCGGTAATCATCCTCGGTTGACATGATGCGAGGGAGGCCAAGCAGCGGGAAGGGGGGATCGTCCGGATGACAGCATAGGCGCACACCAAGTTTTTCAGCCGCAGGTATGACTGCATCCAGAAAATCGGTGCAATGACGGCGCAACTTTTCTGGGGTGATTCCCTTATACTCGTCAAGGTGACGGCGTATATCCGCAAGCGTCAACGATTCCTTGGAGCCGGGCAGACCGCAGGCGACACTTTCCGCAATGATGCGTTTCCTGCCTTCGCTCATCTCGCTGTAGCGTCGGGCAGCGCCATCGACAACCTCGGGGGCATAGTCGTGCCCAGCATCCCGGCGCTGCAGGATATGGATATCGAAGGCGGCAAAATCGACCAGGTCAAACCGCATCGTGGTGCCGCCGTGGGGCATGCGCCACCTCAGATCAGTCCTCGTCCAATCCAGCACCGGCATGAAATTATAGCAGATCACTTCGATGTTCTGATCGGCAAGGTTTTTGAGGCTGGTTTTATAATTTTCAATATGTTGGCGCCAATCACCTGTCTGTTTTTTAATATCCTCGGAAATCGGCAGACTTTCGGCAACTTCCCAGCTCAGTCCCGAGGGTGAACCGTCAACCCTTCTTGAGATTTCCTGTGTACGCTTAGTGATTTCCTCGATACTCCAAACAGCCCCTGGCAGCAGATGATGCAGGGCAGAGACGACTCCTTCGGCGCCGGCCTGCAAAATATCATCTATCGATGTCCTGTCTTGCGGACCAAACCATCGCCAGGTCTGCTTCATTATTTGTCCTCTTGTTCTGGTATCTTTTCAGGCTCTTTTTGATCATCAATATCAATTGGTTAGAAAAAAACGACCAACAATTCCAGGATGATCAGGATTTTTGTGTTGACTAGTATGGTAGTATGTTTTAGAAAAAAAATCGGAGGTCGTCAAGTGGATAAGAGCTACACTGCGGATTGGACGTTGACCAATGGGAAGGCCGTCAGTATTCAAGCGTATGAGATACTCAGAGTGCAAATTATCCAAGGTGATTTATCGCCCGGAATGCGCATTTCAGAAACCGAGGTATCCAGTAACTTACGGATAAGTCGCCAGCCGGTAAGGGAAGCTTTTATCAAATTACAAAACGAGGGCCTAGTTGAAGTACGCCCTCAAAGGGGAACGCTGGTTACCCATATATCCATTGAAGCGGTCAGCGATGCCCGGTTTATCAGAGAGGCTGTTGAAGCTGATATCGTCAAGCTGCTCGTGGAGAAATGCAATCCTGAAATGATCGAAACGCTGCGTTATCTGATACGGCAACAGCGAAAAATTGAAGACCATCAGCTCGAAGCTTTCATAGAACTGGATGATCAGTTTCATCGAACCCTGGCGGTCTTGGCTGAGAAGGGAAATACCTGGAAGATCACTGCCAGCACGAAGGCGCATTTTGATCGTGTGCGCTATCTTTCATCGATCGAGAAAGCACTGCAGCCCCTGGTTGATCAGCACAAAGCGGTGGTTGATGCCATCGAGCAGCGAGACAGCGCCAGGGCGGAATCGGCGATAAGGTTCCATCTGAGGGAGGTGTTGCGAGATCTACCGGTATTGGTTTCACAACAGCCTGAAATCTTTACCGGTGATGGTGAGCGCAGTTGAGCCATCAACAACACGGCAGGCGCCGAGCGGCGCTTGCTCGACCGTTAACTATTACTATTTGAGGAGGAGTTATGAAAGTAATGAGAAAATTTGCAAAGTTGTTGCTTACCGTTTGCTGTCTGACCTTGATTTCGCTGCCTGCCTTGGCGGCGGACATGACGTTGAAACTTGGCCATCTTGCCAATGAAGAGAACATCTGGCATAAGGCTTGTGTCAAATTCGGTGAAGAACTTTCTGCCCTAACCGACGGTCGTATCACAGTGGAAATATATCCCAATGAGTCGCTTGGCAAAGAAATGGATCTGATCAACGGTATGCAGCTCGGTACTGCCGATATGACCATCACCGGAGAAAGCCTGCAGAACTGGGCGCCAATGGCTGCGCTGCTGGCAGTTCCTTACGCCTACAAATCCATTGAACATATGGATTCGATCGCCGGAGGCGAAATCGGCACCCAGATCGAGGCGCAGATCATCGAGAAGGCCAAGGTTCGGCCGGTTGCCTATTTCGCTCGTGGTCCGAGGAACCTGACCACCAATCGACCGATCAAATCACCCGCCGACCTCAATGGGCTGAAGATGCGTGTCCCCAATGTACCACTGTTTGTTGACGTCTGGAAAGCGCTCGGAGCCCAGCCGACCCCTATGGCTTTCTCTGAAGTGTTTACTTCGCTGCAGAACGGTACGATTGACGCTCAGGAGAATCCACTGGCGCTGATCAAATCGGCAAGTTTTTTTGAAGTTCAGAAACATGTCAACCTGACCGAACATGTCCGTTCATGGATCTATCTGGCCCTCTCCGAAAAAACCTGGTCCAAACTCTCGGAAGCTGATCAGAAGGCTGTATTGGAAGCTGGAAAGCGTGCCCAGACATACGAGCGGGAACTCTTTTTGGAGGATGAACAGAAATTGGTGCAGGAACTGCAGGACAAAGGCATGACTTTTGTCGAGGTTGACGGGGCTGCTTTCGCGAGCAAGGCGAAGGATGCTGTTTTAGCCAACGTCAAGCCGGAAATTCGTCCGATAGTCGAGCAGCTGTTCAACGAATAGTATCTTCTGGAAAGATGCACGGCAAAGCACCGTGTATCTTTCCTATCGGTCGAACACAGGTGCGTTTTATGATCACATCAATCATCCGGTCGCTCAACCTGCAGTTAACGCGTGCCACGGAAATCATGACAGGTGCCGCTTTTCTGGTTTTGATTGCAGCCGTGACCATTCAGGTGCTTGGCCGTTCCTCGCTTTTCGATTCACCGGTTTGGACGGAAGAGCTGACCCGTTTCTCTCTGCTTTACCTTACGGCATTCGGCGTTGGCCTGTCGTTCATAAAGGGAGACCTGGTTAATGTGGACATAATCTGCGAAGCGCTTCCCAAGCCGATCCCATGGCTGCTCCGAATCATTTCTGCGGCGATTGTGGCCGCTTTGTGCTGCATTCTCATAGGTCCCAGCATTGAATTTACCAAAATCGGCGCCCTGCAGACCTCTCCCGCCTTAGGCTGGCGCATGGATTTTATCCATGCCAGCATTCTTGTCCTGCTGGTTTGGCTGCTTGTATTTTCTCTTATACGGATCAGCACATTGCTGCTGGATGGCAATGCAGACCGGGGGAGGAACGAGGAGGTGCAGGCATGAACCTGGCAATACTCATTGGCACCTTTATCGGCGGTCTGATCATGGGCCTGCCCGTGGCGGTGACACTTGGGGTCTCCTCATTCTGCTATCTCATCGCAGCGGATATACCGCTGGTGGTCATGCCGCAGAAGATGTACGCAGGCATGGATGTGTTCGTCCTCCTGTGTATCCCCGGGTTCATTCTTGCCGGCAATCTGATGAATAACGGCGGCATCACCGAGAGAATAATTCGTTTTGCCAATGCGCTAGTAGGCTGGGTGCGCGGCGGGCTCGGTTTGACCAATGTCGCTGCCTCCATGCTTTTCGGCGGCATTTCCGGTACCGCTGTTGCGGATTCCGCATCGATCGGCGGGGTCATGATCCCCGGCATGATAAAAGCCGGTTATCCGGCAAGCTTCTCCGCTGCAGTTACGGCCGCCTCTTCAACGGTCGGCCCCATCATACCGCCGAGCGTACCAATGATCATCGTTGGTGCTTTGTCGGGCATATCCGTTGGCCAGATGTTTCTTGCCGGTGCGGTTCCCGGCATATTGCTTGGCATAGCGATGCTCATCACCACCTATCTGATCGCCTCCCGCAACAATTTCCCACGCCAGCGCTGGCAGGGAATCCGTGAGGTGACCAAGTCTTTTTTGGGCGCTTTCTGGGCCCTGATCATGTCGTTTCTCATTATCGTCGGTATGATCAGCGGCCTGATGACTCCTACGGAGACCGCCGTTATCGCTTGTATCTATGCCACCATCGTCGGTGTATTGTTTTATCGTGAGCTGCCGCTGAAAGCCATCCCCGGGATCATTGTCGACAGTGCCGTTTCTTCGGCGGCCATCCTGGTGCTGGTCGGATTTGCCAATGTCTTCGGCTGGATCCTCGTATCCGAGAGGATTCCGCAAATGATTGCCTCGGCGGTGCTCGCCATAACCGAGAATAAATTCCTGGTCATTCTGCTTATCAATCTGCTGCTGCTTTTTGTCGGCATGTTCATGGAAACCATTGCGGCGCTGATTATTCTCTTCGTCCCCTTGCTAGCCCTGGCACAGGGGGTCGGGGTCGATCCGCTTCATTTTGCCACCTTCGCCGTCCTCAACCTGATGATCGGTTTGACAACCCCGCCCGTCGGCGTATGCCTGTTCGTCTGTGCAAATATAGCGCAGCTCCCGCTTTCTGCCGTCATTCGCGCCATTACCCCCTATCTGGCAACAAATATTATTGTCTTGCTGCTGGTATCATACATACCGCAGATTGCAACCTGGCTGCCGAGACTATTACTGCAATAAAGGAGTGTTCCGTGAAAACGCGCGTTTGTCGTCTGTATGGCCCGAAAGATTTGCGAATCGAGACGGATTCCTTAGTTCCCCCAGGTCCCGGGGAGGTGATGATCCGGGTCATGCGAGGCGGTATCTGCGGCTCAGACCTGCACTATTATCTGAACGGAGGGTTTGGATCGATCCGAGTCAGGGAGCCAATCATCATGGGACACGAATTTGCCGGCTACGTCGAAGCATTGGGATCAGATGTCAATCATCTCAGCGTCGGTGACCGGGTTGGAGTCAGTCCCAGTCAACCATGCGGCACTTGCCAGTACTGCATGGCGGGCCTCCTCCAGCATTGTCTCGACATGCATTTTATTGGATCCGCATTTTTCATACCGCACGAACAGGGAGGATTCAGGGAACGGATGACGGTCAAGGCAAGGCAATGCTTCAAGGGGGGAGACCGTACCGATTACTCCGCGCTTGCCTGTGCAGAACCACTGGCGGTCTGCCTGCATGCCGCCCGGCAAGCTGGAGACGTGCAGGGTAAGAGGGTCTTGGTCAACGGCGCCGGCCCCATTGGCGCTCTCTGTGTTGCGGTTGCCCGGTACCACGGCGCACAGGAAATTGTAGTCATCGACCTGTTTGAAAAGACGCTTGGTGCCGCCATGCAGATGGGGGCGGACAGCGGTATCAATATAAATATGGCCTCTTCTCGATCTGAGTTGGCAAAGTACCAGGAGAACAAGGGATACTTCGATCTTGTCTTTGAGTGCTCTGCGGCCCAGGCGGCGCTCGAAAATGTATTCAACCTGGTCAGGCCTCAGGGAACGATTATCCAGGTTGGCGTGACCGGTGAACTGAATATTCCGTTACACCTTCTGGTGAGTAAGGAGTTGCGATGGGCAGGCAGTCAAAGATTTGCCGAGGAGTATACGGAGGCGATCACCTTGATCAGTCGGGGATCGATCGATATAAAACCGATTGTCACGGATGTGTTCCCCCTGGATGCAGTCCATGACGCTCTTGACCGCGCAACAGACCGATCGCGCGCGGTGAAAGTCCACCTGTCATTCTGACGGGAAGGAACATGGGTGAGATGATGCTGACTCGTAATAAGGCGGTACCGATTACCGATGAAATTTGGACACGACTTGCCGCGACAGCGAAGAAATACGACGTAGATCTTCCCGAAGAGCGTGAGAGCGAGCTCATAGAGAAATAATCTGATCACACAGGGAATAATCGTGAGTTTAACGACATCTGAAAAACTGCAAATAATTGGCAAAACCTGGAATATTGAATCGACGGGTGTGGTCCCTTACACGATCGAGATCGGTCAACCTCATTTCGCCACAAATGAGTTTTTCGACAACGATGCCGCAGAACTGAAGTGGCATGAAAATTATCATCGGCAGCGGCAGGGGGTGGTCGATTTTGACATGCCCAACATTAAACCCAATCTTGGCATCGGCACGATTGCGGCTGCTTTCGGTTGTCAGCTGCGGGTCAACAATGAAGCGGACCCCTGGACAGTCACGCTGATCGATGCTCAATGCCGGGAAAAAGTCTATGATCTGCAGCCCCCGGATCCGGACGATAATCCGATTTTCGACAAAGTTCGTGAGCGTCTCGGCTACCTGCAGAAGCACGGCTCAATGCCCCTGCGTCTGGTGAATGTGGCCTCCCCGCTGTTAACGGCGTCGATGATCTGGGATTATACAGATTTCATGATGTCTCTACTGACAAGCCCGAAAGAGGTTCATCATCTCCTGGATATGACTACCCAGGCGACAATCGATTACGTCAACCTCCAACTCGACACCATCACCGATCTGCACAGCATGGGACATGAGGTTTTGTGCGTTCCCCGGGAAGTCGGTCTGCGTGTCAGCGACGATACTGCAGCCCTGCTTTCACCGGACCTCTACCGTGAATTCGGTGTTAAATATAACGCTAAACTGGCGGACGCCTTCGGCGGCGTGGTAGTGCATTCCTGCGGTGACTGCTCTCGTGTCGTTTCCGCCATGCTGGAGACGCCCGGCCTGAAGGGGCTTGATCTGACCATGCCGCAAAATAGCGACTGGACCGCTCTCAAGTCGGCAGCCGGCCAGGTGGTGCTCAGCCTGCGTCATTATTTCTGGGATCACGGTGAACAGGTTGTCGACCCGGTGGCATATACCCGCACCCTGATCGATGCTTTCGGCACAACCGGTGTATTCATCGTCACCAGTGTGCCCGAGGCTGGACAGGCACGCGATCTGGGGCGCCAGCTGTGGAACATGTTGGGGGAGCCTGCCCCTGCCAATCTCAAATTCCCTGGAGTGGGTGATTGATTGTCTGTCTCAGCTTCTCAAACAAGAACAATCACTACTCATAGCATGCCCCAGCGGCCTTAGAGGGCCTGATTATTTCTCCAGAACCTTGAGAATCGCCGGCATGAACGCTGGAAGATCGTCAGGCGTTCTGCTGGTCACCAGGTTTCTGTCGACGACTACGGCGCTGTCCTGCCAGTCGGCACCGGCATTAACCATGTCATCTTTGATAGCGAAAAATGAGGTAACATTGCGTCCTTTCAGCACATCTGCGGAGGCGAGCATCCAGCCGGCATGGCAGATTGCGGCTACCAGTTTGCCGGCTTTATCGAAATCGGCTACCAGTTTTACCATGGACGGTGAACGGCGCATCATATCAGGTGCGTATCCACCAGGAATGATGATACCGTCGAAGTCGACAGCAGAAACGTCTTCGGCGTTGGCGTCAACGGCGATCTCGGTGGCAGGCTTACCACTAAACTGATTCTTGCGGCCCGAACCAACAACCGTCACTTCCACTCCTGCCTCTTTGAGCCGGTAGTAAGGGTACCAGAATTCGTAGATGTTGAACATGTCTTCAACCAGAATGACCACTTTTTTTCTGTTCGCCATTGTTTGTCTCCATTCTGTTGAGATTTATGATATAGCACGGGGTTAGGCGCTTATGAGCCAGGCGTATTCGCTTGAACAATAATTAATTTTCTGCACTTGTCGAGAACCTCTTGATAGGGCGGAGAATTTAAACTTCCCGTCAGGCCGCTTTCGTAGGTTGGGGAATACGATAAAGATTTGCGCGACCCCTTTCCTAATAAGATGATAGTCAAACTGCTGGGGTACCCTCTAAGCAGTGCTAGACTATCAACTCCATGGTGTACGTGCATCCTCTGTCAATGAGGCTGTCGTGAGGGTGCATAGGATGGAGTTGTTGTCCCGCTCTACCGCCTTTGTTTTGCCTGAGCAAATATAACGCTGGCAGAGGAGATAAAAATAAGCAAGGGCTGTGTCAAACAAGGTAATTCTGAGCATTATCCTCGCTTCAGCTCTTATCTGGGAACGTTCGGATTCATCGGCCAGTTCTTGTCGCCCATTGTGTTTGCTCCGGTCTATATACACGTGAGGTTTTAAGGCGAGGAAATTACCTTAAAAGCTATACTTAACCTCGACAAAGACATTATCGTTGTCGCCTACACCTGAAAAGCCGGGAATGTCTCCAGATTCGTACAGTATTATCCCGCCGGAGAGGACAATCGCATCGTTGAGGTCATAATCGAGTTGGGCTCTCTCAAAGCCGCCGTCTTCTGCCCACAAGCCGTATGACGCAACAACGATGTTGAGGTGCAGGGTGTCATGAGCAAAATCGCGCATAAAACGGAAGGCATACTGCATTGTGTTCTCCTGCACGGCATCAGGCGGTTCAGCCAGAAGTTTATCGTAGTCGAAGATATGCCGATTGACGATTTCAAAGGTGATCGCCGTTTCAGTAAAACCTGAATACTCGATGCCGGCGAGGATGTCCAAGCGCGGTTTCTTTTCCTCGATGTTCGTGTAGGTAAGATCGTCCCAGTAGGCGGCTTCCGCCTTTATCAGCCAGTTGCCGAGCGCCACATTTACTGCCGTGCCGGTAAGCAGAGCCTTGTCGTAGGTCCTATAGGGAATGTCGGACAGGTCCCGGTCAACAAAACCTTTTTCCGGGTATACCCAGGCGCCGTAAAAAGAGATATCCCAACCGCTGAAAATACCGTTGACGGACAGAGCGGGCTGCTGATTTTCCAGGCTCCATCCCGGCTTTTTCAGTTCGGGAGCCGGTTGATTGCCCTGATAAAACTCACCATTATATACGGGTGTTTTGGCAAACCGGGGTTCATTGACCACGATGAACGAGCTGTTCCAGTCGCCGACATAGTAGTCGAGCTTGGTCATGGTCACCGGCAGCCTCAGGTAGCGGATGTCGGTCGTGCCGGGCCAGCGGAGATCCAGGGGATTGAGTACGTCATTGACACGCAGATTGTCTGATCTACCCCAGACGACAATCTGCCTGCCTATCTTGATATCCAGATCGTCGGCAAGGCTTCCCTGCAGGTATGCCTCACCAAGTTCGAGCTCTCCTTCATACTCATCGAGATATTCATCAGTATAAAGATCCCGCTGACCGTTCAGCTGATAAGCCGCGTCGTAGAAAGCCACCCCGCCGATGCGGCCCTTCCACTCCTCAAATGAGAAATCTGTCACCAGTTCGCCAAGTCCGCGAAACATTGACAGCCCACGGTAGTCAGGTGTCCCCGGGGAAGGAGGGTCATGGGCAAAATTGATCGCACTGCGCAGGCTGAGGCTGCCCTTGATATCCAGCCAGGCTGGAAGGGACGATGTTGCTGCCTCCTCTGTGCGTTCCCCGATCATTTCTTGATCATCAAATCCGCTCAGTAACTCATCGATGTCCGCCCCCTCGGAGGTGTTCTCCTCAGTGTCAAACCCGGACAGCAGATCGTCCAGTTCACTGCTGTGCACAAGCAGTGGATCGCCGATCAAAACAGTCAACAGCAGCACGGCAGATTTCCAGCGCATGATAAGGGCTCTGCTAAATTCCTTTCTCGAGTTGGCGTACGGTGAAAAACGATTCTTCCAGATCCTGATTTAAACGGACATTGTCCCATATAAGCTTGGTTCTGTGCAGCGTGCGCTTGCTGCGGGTTGTCTTGATCCATCTCTCGGTGGCAACCCAGATGCCGTCGATCTGCTCGAGTTGTTTAACCTCCATGTATTTGACCTTTTGAGCCTCCTGCAGCACATGAATAGCCCGCACTTCTATAAAAATATCCTGGCGCACGAAGAGAATCGACTTTTTGTAACCGTACCGGTCTTCGACCGCTCTGGTAACCGGCACAGCCTCGACCAGCCAGACCTTCTGGCCGTCCACCTCATCCTCTTTCAGAACTTTGTAGTTCCACTCATCGACGACGCGCCGCGTCATGTCGGCATAAGAAAAGTCGGATCCCATAAAGGCGGAAGATTTGTCCGACGTGGCGATTCGTTTTGTCTTGCGCAGGTCGGGAAGGTAGAGCCACTGGTCATCGTCTTTCTCACCGCTGTAGTAGTCATAGGTGAGAAAACCGGTATCTTTGACATCTGCAGGAGCATGGAAAAATTGCATTCTGAGCGTATCCTTCCCTTTGTCCTTGCTGAAAATTTTCATCTCACGGAGGCGCTCGTTGCCGTTCTTGTCGATGAGTATCATGACCGAATCGGCAATCATGTTGTCACCGTCGTCGCGAGCATCGACCTGCTCCATTATCCATCGACCATCTACAGGCTCTGCCGAAACATCACTGAAGGGCAGCAGCAGGGCGGTTGTGACTACCACGCTTTGCAGTAATTTTATAGTATTCATAGCAGCTCTCCTCACTACGTCTTAGGATTTTTCGCTCTCGTCGACCGCCAGCCGCAACAGGGCCGGCGCCATGAAAAAATTTGACAGCAGGGCAAGAATTATGATGATGCCGGTAAATAAGCCGAATTCGAACAGGTTGTTCATATATGAAAACATAAAGATAAAGAAACCGATGGAAAGGACCACCGAGGTCGTCAGCAAGGCCCGGCCTACAGTCATGAGCGCCTTGTTGACAGCAGTTTCGATGCTGTGGGTTTCGGCGAAATATTTTCGAAAATTCGACATGAAGTGGATCGTGTTGTCCACGGACAGACCGATAGCAATGGAGCCGACCAGCATCGTGAACATGTTCAGTGGGATGGAACACCAGCCGATAATGCCGAGCACCGTAACAATGGGGGCGAGATTCGGGAGCATGCTGATAAGACCGAGGCGCACCTGGCCTATCAGCAGCACCATCAGCAGCGTTACAATGACTATCGCAATACCATAACTTTGGGCGGCCGAATAAATCGTCGCATGGACAATTTGCCCGAAAAGAGACATGATGCCCGTAACCGTCACTGTTAAATCCTCATCCCCGGACAGTTCATTGTCTTCGAATTCATTACGAAACCGCTGTTCCACATCCTTGATAAACGGTACATAAAGCAATGCATCGAGCCATGGAACCTTAAAGGAAACACGGACCTTACTGAACTGGGAGTCGACCATGTCCTCGAGGTCGTCGGAGCCGGAGTTTTCAAACAGTAACAATTCCTGGGGTATCAGTTTGGCGTTTTCCGGAATTTTATAGAACTCGGGCCTGTTTTCGTGCAGTGCCTGGTGGATTTCCTTGATAATGGTCGTCAGCGATATCGTCTTGCCGACAAAAAGCTCTTTGTTTTCGTAATCGCTTTCGATCTCTTTGCTGAGTCGCTCAATGGCGAGCAGCACCTCGCGGTCGTAGAGTCCGTTTTCACGGCCGGTATCGATGATCATTTCCAGGGCTACACTGCCCCTCAACTCGTGATCGAGCACTTCAGTTGACCGGCGTACTTCAAGATCTTCCGGTAACCAGGTCAGCACATTGTGGGAAAAATAAACCCTCGTCAACCCGACAATGCCTACCGCGACAATGGTCAGTGACAGTATCAGGAGGACTCGGTACCTGCGGATAGAAAATTCCGCTATCCAGGCGAGCAGCCTGTCCATTCTGTTACTTTTGTGCAGACTATCAGACGATTTTTCCGAGCTCCGCACTTTCAGCGGCCACAATGACAGTGCGGCCGGCAGGAAGGCAAAGGTATATATCAGTGCGATGACCACACCGACGGAGCAAAAAATACCGAGGTCGGCAATCGGTGCAACCTTGGCCATTGAGAAGGAGGCAAGACCTGCTGCGGTGGTCATGGTTGTCATCACAAGGGCAAATCCGGCATGGGAAAACGCCTCGACAATCGCCTTGTTTTTGGTAATCCCGTGACGCATGTTTAAAAATGTGAGGGCCAGGACGTGAACACTGTCGCCGACGCCCACAGCGAGGAGAAAGGATGGCAGGATAATGGTCGGTAATTTGAATGTGGCGCCCGAGGCTGCCATGATGCCCAGCGTGGTAACGACTGTCAATCCCACCACCAAAAGCGGCAAAACCACGCCTCCGACCCTCCGGAACATTACAAACAGGCAAATTCCAATAGTTAGGATGCTCAGCTTCATAAAGCGTTTCATGTCACGCATCATGAATGTTTTGAGCGTTTGAGTTATGACCTGTGTACCGGCAACATAGACGCGGAAATCCTCGCTGTCGTATGTGCGGGCAATCTCTTTTATGGCCTCTACCGTTTTGGTGGATTCTTCATCGCTCAGATATTCGGGCTCTTCAATCTGCTCGGATTTTGTCAGATCTTCATCGAACCCGGACAGCAGATCACTTTCTCCTTTTACCGCATAAACCGCACTCTCAACGACGATCGCGGTCATCTTTCCATCTTCCGATATGAGCATATTGCGGTAGAACTGATTATTCATCACCAGTTCTTTGAGCCGGGCGAGCTCCTTGTCAGTGTGCGGGAAATCTACCAGCAGATCATCGACATGGAGCACGTCTCCCTGCCCGCGAGTATTCCTGGCATTGACCAGCGAGGTAATATCCCACAGGTGGGGAACGTTTTCCTTTAGTTCATTGTGCAACTTCTGCAGTTTCTGGAGAAACTCGACGGTGAAAATATTGTCACTGTGAATTGCAATGGCCGTCATGTCGTCCCGACCAAACTGGTCACGAAAGCCGTTGTAAGTGGTGAGAATCGGGTCGTCTTCATGGAGAAAGCCCTCATTTGACGTATCGATTTTCAACGTTTTGATCTGGGAAATCGCCAAAACCACAGTAATGAGGAGCACCAGTAAAACCAATATGCGGAAACGGATAACCAAGGCCGTCAAAGCGCCAAAGATGCCCTCCAGTTTCTTCTGTAATCGTCGTTTATCCACCTTACCCCTCATCTTGATTGTGAGTTAAACCGCTCAGCCCTTCGAGGAAGATTCCGGTGACGAGGTCGGTGTATTTGTCCAGAAATTCTTCCTTGAGGCCTGGCGGGTTAACGGTTTCGATAATTGGTGCAAACAAGAACCGGGAACTCATCATACTGACCAGCAGTGGACCAATAACCACAGGCGAGACAACAACGCCGCTCGTTTCCTTCAGGGGGGTGCAGATTTCTTCCCTGACTATGATCATCATCTTTCTTGCCCATTTCGCTTTGTATTCGGTTATTTCCGGATCTTCATGGGGAAGCTCCGTGAGGACAATGATCAGACCGTCCCTGTTCTCGTCAAAGTATTCGACTGCATGTCTGATAAAGTGACGAAGCTTTACTTCCGGCTTGCTCGGGCCGCGCAGGTGCTGCTGCATGAGAGATGAATAGCCAGTGAAAAACGTATCAAGGATATCCTTGAGCAACCCCTTTTTTGACCCGAAGAAATAGTTGATCATCGCCAGATTCACCTCGGCCTCATTGGCCAGCTCACGGAGACCGGTCGCGGCAAACCCCTTTTTAGCGAACAGGGCTATGGCGGTATCGACAATGCGATTCTTGGTGTCAATTCCTTTCTGGGTAAATTCCATGGCCTTTCCTCTGCTTTTAAACGATTGTTTAATAAACTATATCAAGACACGCAGAGGCGTCAAGCAAAAACAAAACAATCGTTTGGTTAATTAATAGATGCTGCCAGTCCCTGTATAGCCAAGAGCGATCTCAATTCTAGTCATTCCTGAACGACGATTGTTTTGTTATAGAGCCGGGAAATCGACGTGTGTTTTGAAGGCAATAGAATATTGAATGGCAAAAGGCTTTATTACCTGAATCAACTCATCGTTAGGTAATTCTAGTGGCTTAGTGAGCATGGGGAATAGGTATCCAGAGCAATTTTTGGGGCATGCCCAATTGGTATTACTGCAGGTCGACTTGACAGGGCATAGACCCGCAATTAGTCTTTTTCTTTATATAATTTTGCCTGAAATTATATTGCACAACAATTTTTGTGCCGCTGAACCTCGATAACTATCACACCGAAATTAAATCCAAATTCATGGGGACGAGCAGCAATGACTGATTCAGAAGAAATATTACCAGAAAAGACAAGTCTCGATAAAGCTGTTGATATGGTGGCAGGTTTAAAAGAAATGATCCATTACGCAAAAACCAATATCGAAAAAATATCTGAATATTGGCTTTTTATGGAAGATGAAGCGGGAAGAAAAGATTTAGCAAATATGTTGGATGAGCTCTTGGATAAGCAATCGTCTCTCCATAATGATCTGGAAGAGACGACCAATGGAATCGAGATGGAGATAAATCGAATAAAAAATGAAGGCGGGGATTCATTGTGAAAGAGTGTGACTAAACTGGCAACAAGTAATCGTCCTCGAAAACTCGTGCACGGTGATCAGATTACCTGCCACATCAAAGATTGAATCCGGATAGTTTTACTTCACTGATTGAGTATTAACTCGTTGTGCAGTACCGAATTGATTTCATTAGGTAATAACCATGAAAATCAAAAGTAAATCGTGATCTCCAAGAAGCAAATTTTAGGGAATGAGTTAATTAGGGAGGTAATTGCAATTCGCCTCCATACCCTGAATAAGATGCTCAATCAGTATGAAAAAGGGCGAATGCCTGGAGTAAACGAGGAAGGTGCAACCGGCAAGTTCGACAACAAAGGGGCGATTTTCATTCCCGGCGGGTTGATCTATCAGGATGTCGACGAACAGTTCATTAGCTATGAAAGCTACGGTAAAATTTCTGCACATGCCTTCAGGGAAAAAATCAGGGATGCGATGCAGAACGACAATGCCACACTGCTTTATCATGACGGGATTGCTCCAGCAATCAACCTCGATGGTGGATTTTTTTCTAGAGCAGCGAGAAGGATTTTTACCTATAAAAAGGCCGCATTTCGTCGCACCAAAAAAATCAGCAGCGCTGACGCGCTGGAAATAAGTTCGGACGATATCATTAAAAGCCATTGCCCGACCTATATGAAGCCGCCTTATGGTGCGCGGACTAGAATCAGCACGTGCGTCTCTGTCGGGTTGATTGATCCACCAATGTATTACGCATACAACAAAACCGAACTGAACTTCTCAACTAAGCAGGCGCGTCGTTTTGTAAATGATTTTGAAAAAACGAGAGAAAGAGCCTTGTCCTCAGAAGGCCTCGTCTTGTTTCCTCCCTATATTGTCGTATGTCATGACACTCGTTACAGGAAGAATAACTTTACAGGATTGACCAGGATTCTGGGGATCGGCAAGTTCGGTGAATTTGCCACATTTTCATTTGAATCGCTCAACAAGGAGCTGGCAGGTGAACTGCACAGAAAAAAACAAATCGTCCATCCTGAAGACACCTTTGCCTTTATCGACCAGAGGCCTGTTCTCGGTGTACTCCGTATATACGCACAAACTAACCCCGGCAAAAGGCTTCTCAAGTATCGGCCTTATATTGTATCGCCCGATGATGTCGGTGTTGCTTCTTCTTTGATCAGTTAAGCTACCCACCACTCTAAATCAGTCCTCATAACCACTGTCTACCTTATGACAACATTGATGTGGTGTCCTGGTAATGCAACCGTCTTCGGCGGCCAATTCACTTTCAAAATTTAACAATAGTAAATACTATTGTTTATCCATTGTTTTACTTCTATTGTTTTTGGTTGAGACGGACATATTTTCTTAATCACACCAA
>JAHEER010000155.1 GCA_024640625.1 Desulfobulbaceae bacterium | reverse complement strand
TGGTATGCGAAAAATATTGATCGACAAGATGTACGAATGCGTTAGTTATCTGGTTATCAAGTTTATGTATGGAGTTAATTCTCGTCGTCGTCCCAATCCCGGTTGAGATATCGGCGGCGACGAGGTACATTCTCCCTACTCCCGAAAGGTCAAATTACACTATTTAAACCTGATGCATAAAATTAGGCAAGTAAATTGATGGTAAGAGTGGACCGATCTCGCTCAAACTTTATCCCAGTGCAGGCTTGGAATACTTAGTTTTTCTCAATGGTTAAGAAGATTTTTATTGCCCTTATATTTCTTGTCCTGCTCGCCGCCGCGGCGGCGGGGGCGGTGCTCTACTGGTTTGTCGTGCTCGAGCCCGGAGATGAAATATCAGAACAGAACATCCGCTCCATTCTGGGTCGGGAAAGTCCCGTGTTCTATAATGACGGAGTTACTCCGCTGGGAGCGTTTTTCTCCGAGGCGAGGCGCCAATATGTCGACTACCAGGAAATACCCGAGAGCTTCATAAACGCCCTGGTGGCTGCTGAAGATAATCGCTTTTTCAGTCATTTTGGTTTCGACGTGCACGGTATTGTCCGGGCCGCGCTGAAAAATATTGAAGCGGGAAGGGTTGTCCAGGGCGGCTCGACCCTGACCCAGCAGGCCGCCAAGAATCTCTTCAAGCGTAAGGATCGATCCTACAAGTCGAAGCTCATCGAACTGATTTATGCCCTGCGCCTCGAATACAGATACACCAAGGAGGAGATCCTTGAATTCTACAGCAACCAGTTTTTCGTGTCCGGCAACGGCCATGGACTCGGGGTCGCGGCTCGCTATTATTTCAATAAGAAGCCAGAAGAGCTGACGCTGATTGAATCGGCCTATATAGCCGGCTCGGTCAAACGGCCCAACTACTACAATCCATTCATCAAAAAAGATGAGCAGGCCATAGCACTGGCCAAAGAGCATGGAAGGCAGAGAGCGGCTTATGTGTTAAACGCCATGCTGAACCTGGGAATGATCGATGAATCCGACTACCAGCAGGCTAAAAATTCCGAGATTCCCTTTGCCAAGGGTTCGGTGGGCTATTCCCTCGATTCGGTGATGGAACTTGTTACCGATGCGGTTTCCTCGGACCGTCTGCTGGAGGCCTTGAGCGTTCACGGCATCGATAATATTGCCACCTCAGGTATCAGGGTCATCACTACCGTTGACAAGTACATACAGCACCAGACCCTCTACGCGCTGAGAAAGCAGCTTTCCTACCTGGATGCGCGTTTGCGCGGCTATGAGCGAGATGAGGTGCAAAAAGAATTAGCCTCCCTCAAATATCGCGGGGATGGCGCCATCGCTGAAGGAAATTTCGTATTCGGCACCATCGACACCATAGAGAAAAAGGGTGAGGAGATAACAATAGGAGTGGAGACCGGCCTGGAAAACGGCTTCGGTCAAATTGACCGCAACGGCCTGGAAGCGCTGGTCGAGGCCCGGGTTAAATATTTGAAAAATCGCTGGACCGAGCCTGCCAAGGAAGATACAGAAGAGCTCCTCAGCCAACTGCAGGTAGGCGACAGAGTCTGGGTAAGCATCAGAGAAATCAATGAATACATGACTCCGGTATTCAACCTGGAGAAGTTTCCGAAAGTGCAGGGCGGCGCCATCGCAGTGAATAACGGACGGGTGATTTCCGTGGCCGGCGGGGTGGAGAACAGATTTTTCAACCGGGCCATGTACGCCCGCCGAACCATGGGTTCTTCCTATAAACCGTTCGTTTACTCGGCCGCCCTCCAACTGGGCTGGAATGCTGCTGATCTCCTGGTCAACAAGCGCAATGTCTTTGTCTTTCAGAACCAGCCCTATTTCCCACGACCGGATCACGAGATTGACAATGAACTGGTGTCGATGAGCTGGGCCGGAGTTCGCTCAGAGAACCTTGCCTCAGTCTGGTTGACCGCCCATCTTTGTGATCATTTAAGCCGTTCCCAGTTTGAGGACGTGGCAGGATATCTGGGGCTTGGGCCGCGGCAGGTGGACGGCGAACCGGAACCCTACCGTTTATTCCGCTCACGAATCAGGGACCGTTACGGGATCGTGATCAACGAGGAGGTGCTGCATAAAGCGGCTTACCGAAAAACCTTGGGGGCCATTCAGCCTGACCTGGTGTTCGAAGGGCTGGCTTCTGAATATCAGGCCATGAGGGAGCTGCACTATGGACTCAACTTTGACCAGTTTGAACGGGAGATAGGCGAGCAGCTTAGAGATAAGACGCTACAGCAGTACGAAAGGAAAGAGCTGCAGTTGAGAAAAGAGCTGCTGGCCAGAAATTTCCTCAGTCTGGGCGCTCTTAATAGGCGGCTGCAAAATTATCTGGGCTTGAATCGCTTCGCCGCAGCGGACGTCGATACTGTCATTTCCAAGGGCAGGGCTGAAACTCCCTATCTCTATTACGATCCAATTAACAAGCACTACCTCTTTGATTATCCTGCAAAGGTGCCGGAGTATGCGCAGCTGATCAGCCCCTGGCAGTTTCAAGAAAAAATGAATGAAGCTGATCCGTTCCTCAAACAGGAGCAAATTGACTCCATCGTGCTGGGCTCCACACTATCGGTAAAAGCTTTTAATTTTCTCAGCCGCCAGGTCGAAATAGAATATCGCAACATGCGTAAACTGTTGCCTTATTCGATGGAGGTTCTTTCCGAGGTCGAGGATTACCGAATCCTCGTGGGCTTGCAGTACCTGGTTAAATTTGGAAAATTTCTCGGTATAGAAAGTGAACTTGAGCCCATTCTCTCCTTTCCTCTCGGCTCCAATGTGGTGACCCTGATTGAAACCACGAGGCTTTATGAAGCCCTGGTGTCAGGTACGTTGACGCTCTTTACGGAGGCAAACGGCGAAATCAACAATACCCTGGCCATCATCGACCGTATCGAATCGGAGGATGGGGTGGTGCTCTATCGTCCCGAGGGGGAGACCAGACGCGCGGTTTCTCCCAAGACCTCGCTTGTGCTCGGACATATTCTTGAAAACACCATCAAATTTGGGACTGGAAGATACGCCGACAGGGAGGTAAAGCTGAGTGGACCCACAGAGAGCGGCGAACTGTTGGATGAGCTCAGCCTGTCAATTCCGCTTTTGGGCAAAACCGGGACTGCCAACCGCTACACCAACGCTTCTTTCTTTGGCTATCTTCCTGCACCGAATGGGGACGGCAACGCGATGGTGATCGATAGCGGTTTTGGTGTCGGTGTCTATGTTGGCTATGATGACAACAAGGCTATGCGGCGGGGCACCACCCGCATTACCGGCGCCGCCGGTGCTCTGCCCACCTGGACCGCGATCGTCAAAGCCATCGTCAAAAGTCAGGAGTTCGACAGGACCCTCGATCCGGTGGATTTGAGCTTTCGTGGGCTGGCAATCGAGCGCGAGGATATGGGGCAGAAAAATTTCCTCGCCCTTAAAGATTATGGCGGACAGCTCCAAAGGCCCCTCAAAGAGGTTGATCCGTGGGACCGCTATCTGCCGTCAATAATGACCTTCGGGGTGGCAAACGAGGAAAAGGGGTTGAGCCCTGCTCGCAGTTTTGCTCCGTTCTGGCTCAATCAGGGGCCGACAGAAAGGCAAATAGCCCAGGTAGGGGCTGGGCAGCCCCCGTCCTCCGCAGACCTTATGCCGGCAGCTGGGCAATGAAACTCTGATGCAGCAGCCCACCTCTCAGCAGAGGTGATATGGTAGTCATTCACCTCGATAATTTGATTTTTTTACGTCACCTTATTACTATCAATTCCCAAAACGTCAGTTTGTACAGCGACCAATAATCTTTTTCCTCTCGAAACAGTCATGAATAGATACTGCGTCCTAGGTGTTACACTTCTGTTTTTTACCGTCGTCAGCTGTGCCCAGCGACAATTACCGCCCCCTTACCCGCAGGCTCCCGATCCGGCCGAAGCGGACGGTCCGGCCCCGAGCCTCAGCAGCCCCTCCCCAGATGAAGACGGATTTCCTACCAAGCAAGGCCCAGAGCCGCTGGCGGCACCGGATCTTCCTGATGTTGACACTGGCCGCCCAGACATGGACCCGAAGGCGAAACCGCTTTCAGCTGGGTTCGTCAATGAGCGAATCCTTTTCTATCAAAAAAAGCTCGATCTCTGGAAGCAGGTCGATCAGCAGGCTGCCATAACCAACCTTGACGCCGAACAGACCCGACTAATGGTGGACTGTTTTCGGGATTTGCAGACGGTGTTGGGCGGCTATCAAAATATGCGCAGCCAGATCTTTCAGGGTGGCGGTGCAGCTGAGCAGCTCAGCCTGGAGAATATAATCGGCCTGCAGCGTCAGGATATCGCCTTTCTCGAAGGCAGGTGCGCCCGGCTTCTTGACACCACTGGAACCGATGGTAGCAGGCCGGAGTCGATGCAGGGCGATCAACTATCCAGGATCGAGGCGCAGATCAGCGAGTTATACGAAGCCGGTGACTATGACCAGGTGGTGCAGCTC
This sequence comes from Desulfobulbaceae bacterium, assembly GCA_024640625.1. Classification (GTDB taxonomy): domain Bacteria; phylum Desulfobacterota; class Desulfobulbia; order Desulfobulbales; family Desulfocapsaceae; genus JABDQA01. Next base: position 1,778 of record JAHEER010000155.1, on the reverse strand, counting down.
TGGTCTTCCATCCCCTCCTATCAAAAGAACGGGGTGGCTAAACAGACGGCTCTCGCCCATGCGGAAAGCCTTATATTTCTCGATAAACCGGCGCAGGCTGCTGAAGCATATCAGCAGCTGGTAGATTCCATGGCCGCAAGACAGGATAAAGGGGACGACCTGCTGTCTCTGCGCCGGCGACTCGGCGACCTTTACGCGGCAGCCGGTAATTTCTTCGCTGCTGAAGGCCAGTATGAGCAACTGTTGAAAGATTATGCCGAGGTCGGCAAGTTCGAGGATTGGGCCAAACTGCACCTTTCCATGCTTGACCGGAGCACGAAAGGCAGTCCCGAGTTGACCGATTACTCGGAGTTGCTGCGCGGCTACCTGAAATTTGTTCCGGCCAGAGACGGGTATGGCATCGTCTATAAGGCTGAACAGTTTCTCCAGCAGTATCCATATTCCCCTGTTTCACCTAATGTCGACATCATCAAGGATGAGACAAAGTCAGTGGCGGATCAATGGTTTACCAAGAACCTGACCGATGCAGACAGGCTGGTTGAAAACAAACAGTTCGAAGAAGCCATCGCCCTGCTCCAAAGTCTTCCCCAAGACAAGCTCAGTCCGGAAAATCTTCTGAGCTTAAAAGAGAAGCTGGACAGCCTGATACTGGCCGAAGCAGTTGAACGGGAGACCTTGAAGATAGAGAAGATGCAGGCCCTGCAGTCGACCTGGAACCAAGGTGCCGCGTACGCTGATTCGGGTGAAATCGATGCAGCCATAGCGATGTTCAGTGAGTTAAGGGGAACCGAGTATGAAGACAGGGCCATGGAAAAAGTCGAAGAGCTCTCCCTCACTGCCGCCAAAAACGAACGGCGCCGGGCCGCGGATCTTTTCGTTCGCTCGATGAAAACCGATGACCTTGAAAACAGGAAACAGCTGCTGGTGGAATCACGCCAGGTTCTCAAAGGCATTCTGGATAAGTATCCCGATGTGGAAGTCGCCGATAAGGTGCAGGGCAATATCAGAACGGTGGAAAAAAAGATGAACGAACTGGATCCAATGCTGCTTCCCAAGCTCGAGGAGCAGGAAAACCAGCAACTGCGGCAGGAACCGGAAATTGATGGATTCGACATGGAACCCGCCACCCAGATCATGCCACAGGCAGAACCAACCCCTCAAACGCTGCCTGTCTATAATCCCCAGTCACTGCAGTAGCAGTAAGTCTGCAGCGGCGTCCGGGAGCGATGCCGCTGCAATCAACAGCGCGAAAGACTCATCCTTGGACTACACCCTGCGGCTCCGTTGAGACGACAACAGCACCATCTCGAGGCGGCGCGGCCCGCCGGTCCGGGTTGGTCGGGGCCTGGCGAACCGCAGCCCGGCACATCGCCGTTAATTATAATGTTTACATTTTGTTGTGCCCCTATTAAAAACATGAAATGTTTGCTTTGTTGTGATTAAATGAGATGTTGTGAGCAAAAGTTCTGATCGTCTTTTGATTCTTAGATGGTGTGTCTATGTTTATCGCTGACTACATGACTGCAGATCCACTAACCATTACTGCAGACGTCCTTGTTACCGAGGCTCGTCGTCTACTTGATGATAATCATTTCAGGCATTTACCAGTTGTTGACCAAGAGAAGAAGCTGATAGGGGTGGTTTCCGACCGAGATCTCAGGTCGGCCTATCCATCAACGGCCATTGATGACGAGACCTACCAAAAAATATACGAGACAGTGGCCGCCACACCGGTCGCTGAAATCATGTCGACCAATTGTTCCTGCGTCAGTATCGAA
>JAHEER010000049.1 GCA_024640625.1 Desulfobulbaceae bacterium | reverse complement strand
TGTTCATTCTTGTTGTCAGTATACCTTTGGTTTAACGGCTACAAGGATCAGGGGCTGTACGTTGGCCTGTGGGTGCCGTCCATTTTGTCTTCAGGAGCCTTGATGCTTGCTGGAAAGGGTAAAGACTATGAGTGACTTATCAATATTTCTTGCCGGCGTTTGCGTAACGATCCCTTGGTCAGCAGGGATTGGATTGCTTTTGTGGGCTGCCTACCAGGGAGGAAAATCCGAGGAGAAAAGAAAACAGGCCCTAGAAGATCAGCCTCCAGATTAAATACTTTACTGAATCGCCTCACCATAGCGCCCCAACTTTAATTTCGTGAATCCGGTAATTGCTTTCTTGGTTCCGACTTGACGATCTCCATCAATTAGTCGGATCTAGAATAAACCAGATGGTGGCTATTTTGATTACCAGATTGCTTCCGGAAAGGACAAACTCAGAGGACATCGGAAGTATTTAATGCGTCAAGGTCAATGCTGATACATTTTGACTTAGGCTTTTGTGATCATACTCTGGATCAGGGCAGCGGACCTCACATGGGAACCGACTTCCTTTGAGAAGGAGGAGATAGCTGGCACCTCGGTGGCTGATAACAAAAACCCCTTCTCTGCCCTGAAAGCCTGAATGAGCTGCCTCAAACGGACTATCGTGTCAAATGAGACTGGCGAAAACCGCTTCGGCTAGCAGTTCAGTTTTTGCCGGCCGGTTGCGCGCCACATCAACATTGCCACATCTAAGGTCTAAATACCCTGCCAGTACCGCTGTTTGATCTTCTTCCTTAATATCTGGGAATTGAGGGAAGTCTTCCAAACGAGAAGGTTCCTCCGGCAAGGTAAAATTTTTCAGATAAACCTAGTTAACCAGATCTAAAACTAGAAACTACGACAATGTAGTATTTTTATATAAATACAACATGTTATGCACACATCCTGTCACATAAATTCATTGAAAAATTTTACTGATAACGATAGATTATGACCCAATTGAAAAGATAGGAAGCTCATATATCAGACACAGCCTAACTGCGCCGAACGCACCCTATCGGCTACGGACGAGGACGATGCCATGGCACATTCACTACGTTTCGTTGTTGTCGGAAGCGGCAATATCTGCAAAACCTATTTGCAGGTTGCCACGCATCTCACACACGCTGAAATTGTGGGTATTGTAAGCAGATCTGGAACAAGACCCGCAGAAGCTTCTGACGAGATCTCAATCGCTTCAACTCTACAGGATATGGACGTCGCGTTCGATGCAGTAATACTGGCGACACCAAATGGGCTCCATCATCAAGATGCTATTGAGGCTGCACGAATGGGTAAACATGTGCTCACTGAAAAGCCGCTTGATATTACAATCGACAACATGGACACCATGATTGAGGCCTGTCAAGAGGCAGGAGTAAAGCTCGGGGTCACTTACCAGCACCGTAAGAGTCCGGATAATCAAACTATCAAAAAGCTCATTGAAGCCGGTGAATTTGGACGAATCTTAGCGGCTGATTTTACGGTTTATTGCTGGCGCGACCAAGCTTACTACAACAGTGGTGAGTGGCGCGGAGGATGGGCCATTGACGGCGGCGGGCCCTTCATTCAGCAAGCCTGTCACCAGGTAGATTTATATGTATGGTTTTTTGGCATGCCGAGCACGGTGTTATCCATGACCGATCGGTTTCTCCACGATATTGAGGTGGAGGACCATGGGGTCGGTTTATTCCGCCACGATAATGGCATGATAGGAACGTTTATTGCCTCAACTATTGCGTATCCGGGGTTTGATCCAGTCTTAACTATCATTACCCAAAGGGGAACAGTCATTATGGAAAACGGCCGGATTACTGGATGGCACATTAAAGATATGGAAAATCCAAGTAAAGAACCGGAGGGTGCACTTCACTCGGGCGCCTCGAGTGCAGCGGTCACCGACACCGCGCTCCATGAAGCCATAGTTGACGACTTCATTACTGCGGTACACGAGGATCGAGATCCGTATGTCACCGGCGAGTCTGCACGGCTGACGACAGAGTTGATTTTGCAAGTTTACGGCAGAGGGTAACACAGGAGACGGGTATGATCGCCAAGGCAGAGTTGGAATACAAATGGACTAAAGTTCGTGAATTAATGAGAGAGAAAGGGCTTTCCGGCATCCTTTTCAGAAAGCAGTCGAATTTTGCCTGGTTGACCGGGGGAGGACGGAATTGTGTCGGTCTTGCTACCGAAATGGGCGTTGGCTCACTTCTGATCACAGAACATGCTCAATATGTGCTCTGTAACGTGATAGAGGCCCCCCGCTTGACAGCTGAAGAAAAGGTGGAGGACCTCGGGTATGCCATCCACTCTTATCCGTGGTACGACGACCAGGAATTGGCGCTCTCTAAACAGTTGACAGGATCTGAGAACCTGGGCTGTGATGTGCCATTCGGCGGCTTATCTGTTGTGGGGAGTGACATCGCACCCCTGCGCTGGTCATTGACCCATTGGGAAGTTGAGCGCTACCGTGAAGTGGGCTTCATGACCTCTCTGGCTATCGAGGATGCCGCGAGAACCATTCGTCCCGGGGACAAAGAGTGTGAAATCGTCGGTCGACTCGCCGCATTGCTGTGGGAAAACCGCTTCGATTTTATTACCACTTTCTGTGCGGCGGATGAACGCATCTCGCAGTTTCGTCACCCCATTGCCACAGAGAAGATGATTGATAAGCGGGCCATGCTCTGTGTCAATGCCCGCAAATGGGGGCTCATCGTCTCTCTGACGCGCTTCGTTCAATTCGGCAACGTAGATGAAGACATCAGCCGGCGTTATGACGCCAATGTGTATATTGATTGCGTGATGATGGCCAATTCGATTCCTGGGCAGCCGGTCGTGAAGGCCTTTAATAAAGGCCTGGAAGCATACAGAGAACAGGGGTTTGAGAAGGAATATGAGCTGCACCATCAGGGTGGCTCCATTGGCTATGAGGGACGTGACTACAAGGTCGATTTCAACACTGACATTGAGGTTCGTGAAAACCAAGGGTTTGCCTGGAATCCCTCTATAACGGGGTGCAAGAGCGAAGACACCATGCTTGCAACCGCCAATGGGCCCGAATTGCTATCTCGACCGATAACGTTTCCTGTGTTGGAAGTGGAGGCAGAGGGACATGTGTTTCGGCGTCCCGATATCCTTATCATGTAGCACCAACCATTAGAGGAGGACATCATGAAACGGCTATTTTGTCTGGCAGTACTCATGCTTTTTGCTTTTCCATGGGCAGCATCTGCAGCAGATTATCCCGAGCGTGAAATTGAGTTTATGGTTCCATGGAGTGTCGGGGGCTCCACCGATACTGTCTTCCGTACCCTGATTACGGTGTTGCCCAAGCACCTCAAAGCCCCAGTCATAATTGTCAACCGACCGGGTGGCGGGGCGGTGCCCGGCTATACCGAGGCGATGACGAAGAAGAATGATGGCTATTATTTTCTGGCCTGGGCCACTCCAACCATCACCAAGACCCATATGACCAAGACCCCCTACGATGCGGCCACATTCGATCCGGTGATCAATATCGTCAAGGCGCCAATCTGGATTCTCGTCCCAGGCGACTCATCATATAAAACACTTAACGATTTACTTGACGATGCCAAGGCGCGACCGGGTAAGGTAAACCTGGGTAATGCCGGTGCCGGCGGCGGAACTCATATGATCGCCATGGCTTTCGAGAAGGCGGCCGGGGTTAAATTCAACCATGTACCTCACAAGGGAGGTGGACCAACGGTTATCGCTGCCGTTGGTGGTCATGTGGATGCCATAAGCGTTGGCCCCCCGGAAGGGGTACCCCAGGTAAAAAGTGGCGACCTTCGCTGTTTAGCGGTATTTGCCGATGAGCGGTTGGAAATGTTTCCAGACGTGCCCACTGCCAAAGAGCAGGGGGTTGAGTTTGCGCTTGGTCAGTGGCGTGGTCTTGCCGCCCCTAAGGGAACTGATCCTGCCAAAATCAAAGTGATTCACGATGCCGTAAAGGCGACAATGGAAGATCCAGATTTTATAAAGCTGGCCCAAAAAGGAGGGATTTTCCTGGATTACAAAGGAACTGAGGAGTTCATCGAGTGGACCAAGAATCAGGATAAATTTTACGAGGAACTGATTAAGGCCAATAAGCTTGGAAACAAATACTCTTACTAGCCACATCACCTATAAGGCGGCGAGAACTCGCCGCCTTATTTAAAATGTTCAATCGTACAATCCTCATCGGTGTGTCGCTCATGGTTCTGTCGGCCTTGTTCTTCGCAGGAACTTGGTCATTTTTTGATGACGGCGGCTACGTTTCTCCTCGAGTGTTCCCGCGTATCATTTCCGGGTGCATGTTTATTCTCGCCACGCTCATGGTGGGGCAATCAGTTCTCGAGCAGCGCAGCTCGGCGCTGAAGGAGACTCAGCACGACACGCGAATCAAACATGCTGAAAGTCGGCGGACATGGTGGCGTATTGCTGCCGCGGTCCTGGTCGCCTTCGCCTATACACAGGTTATTGAGCACCTCGGCTACCTTGTCTCCACCGCTCTATTTCTTGCAGCCATGATAGTGCTTTTCAAAGAAAAACGCTGGTATGTCGTGGCCACCGTCTCGATTCTGGGAACAACCGTCTTCTACACCGTGTTTCGTCTCATATTCAAAGTTCCCTTACCGCGTTTCGACTTGTTCTGAGCAATGGAAGCATCTGTTCTGCAAGGATTTTTATTTGTGCTGCAACCGCTGCACTTTCTCTTTCTCTTCATTGGCGTGGCGGGAGGAATCGTGGTGGGAGCCTTACCAGGTCTAACCGGCTCGGTGGGCATCATCTTACTGCTGCCCTTTTTATTTTACATTGATCCGGCGACAGCCATGGTCATGCTCTGTGGGATGTTTTGCGGCGCTATTTATGGCGGGTCAATTTCAGCAATTCTCATATCAACGCCGGGAACGCCATCAGCCGCCGCGACTCTTTTGGATGGATATCCCATGTGCCGCCAGGGCAAGGCCGGACAGGCGATCGGAATCGCCACGATCGCTTCGACGAGCGGGGGGATTATCTCAACCTTCTGTTTGATTTTTATTGCTCCCGAGCTTGCCCATATTGCCCTGAAATTTGGTCCCGATGAATATTTTGCCCTGATGGTGTTCGGGCTCACTATCATCGGCAGTGTGTCGGGAAAGTCTTTGATCAAAGGGCTTATCAGTGGCTGCTTCGGCCTCATGATTGCCTTGGTCGGGCTTGATCCAATGACCGGTAATCCCCGTTACTCATTTGGGATACCTAATTTGATGATCGGCTTTAGCCTGCTGCCGGTGTTAATCGGCTTATTTGCGGTATCCCAGGTGTTTGTACAAATTGAAGAACAAGCAAAAGGCATAAAGCTGCCAAAGCAGCAGATTTCCAACTTCTTTCCGGGACTGCGCCAACTCCTAAAGCTTTTTAAGGTAATTATCCCCTCATCATTATTGGGCACTGCGATAGGGGTTATTCCCGGTACCGGTGGTGCCATCGCCTCCTTTATGGCCTACAATGAGGCCCGGCGTTTTTCCAAAGATCCCGATTCGTTTGGTAAGGGCAATCCGGCCGGAGTAGCGGCGCCGGAAGCTGCTAATAACGGCACAACGGGCGGCGCAATGGTGCCTCTATTGACGCTTGGTATTCCGGGGGATGTGGTCACTGCCGTCATGCTCGGGGCTTTACTTCTCATTGGCGTACAGCCTGGTCCCCTGCTGTTTAAAGAAAGTCCCCATATTATCAGCGCCGTTTTTGCGGGGCTGCTGATGGCCAATGTGCTCATACTTGTCCTTGGGGCTTTGAGCGTTCGCCTGTTTCCACTTGTTCTACGAATACCCCCGGCGATCTTGTTTCCACTCATCATGGGCTTGTGTTTTATAGGCTCTTTTTCACTTGCCAATTCTGCCTATAACATGTTTATCGCCCTGGTGTTCGGAGTAATCGGCTACATCATGAACAAAAGCGGCTTCCCTGCCGCGCCAGTGATTCTCGGGGTTATTCTCGGACCTATCGCCGAGGATAATCTTGGCAGGGCGTTGATAAGCGCTTACGGCGACTGGAGCTGTCTCATTCAGTCGCCCATTTCGCTATTCTTTTACGGGATCGCACTTGCGTCGATTGTATACTCATTGAAGCGGAAACCTGGGCAACACACGCATCCACATAAAGCCACCGAATGAGTGGTGGTGCACATATCAACTAAAAAATGTAAGTGGTGGACATATGGAAGTGGTGAACCTCAGCATTGCTGATGCCCTCAGAATCAGTACAAGTGCGCTAAAAAAATCAGGGGCTCGTGAGAGAAATGCGGAAATCACCGCACGCGCTCTGGTGAGAGCTGAGATAGATGGTCAGAAAGGGCATGGCCTCTCTCGTGTACCGTCTTATGCTGCGCAAGTGCGTTCCGGCAAGGTAAATGGACATGCATCACCGGTCCTTGAACAAGTAACCCCCGGCTTGCTGCGGATAGATGCAGGGTTTGGGTTCGCCTATCCCGCAATTGACATGGCGTTGCCTGCAATCGCTGAGTTGGCCCAAAAATTGGGGATAGCTGCGGCGGCCATTTATCATTCCCACCACTTCGGAGTGGCCGGCCACCCATGTGAAGATCTCGCTCGACAGGGATATGTCGCTTTTGTTTTTGGCAATACCCCCGCAGCCATGGCACCGTATGGCGCAACAACGAAGGTGATTGGAACCAATCCCATCGCCTGTGCCGCGCCACTCGACGATGATCCAATTGTGATAGATTTTGCACTATCATCGGTCGCTCGCGGAAAAATCATGGCCGCGAAGCAAGCAGGAACGCCCATTCCCGAGGGATGGGCACTGGGTCCGGACGGCAAGCCGACCACCGATGCCGAGACGGCACTTCAGGGTTCGGTCATTCCTATTGCTGGTGCAAAGGGAGCAGCCCTTGCCCTGATGGTTGAGATAATGTCTGGCTGTCTTGCCGGGACGGCACTTGGATTCGGCGCAAGCTCATTATTTGATGGGGAAGGCGCTCCCCCAAACTTGAGCCAGGTACTACTAGCTATTGACGCAGGCACCTTGTCAGGGGGTGGATTTGCGGAGAGGATGAAAGAGTTGGCAAACATATATGACTCGATAGAAGGCGCCAGGTTTCCAGGACAAAAACGTTTACAGAACCGAATAGACTCGGCAGAGAATGGGCTCTATATTCCGGCTGCATTGATCAAAGAGATAAATACTCTGGCGAGTTAATTTTACCCCACAACCCTTCACCCACATAGTCACGTGGAAAATCTACTATCAGAAAAGTAGAGTGGTACTTAGCAAATCGATTTTAGATATTTTCATGGCTTATCTCTGTAAACCGCTTGGAAAGAAAGCCCGAAGATGTTCCTGCATGTTATTTTCAGTTACCGAGCGCTGAACCTAACACTGCCACAACGAACATTATCAACTTTGTTTTCAACGCCGCCGTGGGTGTTTCCTGTACTCTTCCGATTTTGATAAGCAGATCGCCATCTATATTGATTATGCATAATTGTTGACAATATTGTCGACAGAAGCTAAAATCCACTTCACCCATGAGATAGGTGGAAATCTCTAGAAAAGTTCCTTGGGCGCGCCTGCGCTCCTCAAAACCTGCAACCATTTAAGTTAGGAGGAAAAATCTATGAAAAAGATGACTGGCTGGCTGGTAACCCTGTTATTCTCACTTGTCCTCATCTGCCCGGTACTGGCAGCACCCAAATATGCCGACGTGGAAGTTCCCGGTACTATTCGTGTAATTGTCTCCTATAATGCGGGCGGATCAAGCGATACCCTTGCGCGTGTCACGCTCCCCACATGGGAAAAGGCTATTGAGGAATTGACCGGTAAATCAACAAGTGCAATCGTCGTGAATCTGCCGGGCGCCGGCGGTGAAGTGGGCTGGACCAGTTTGTCCCATGCCCAGGCCGACGGATCCACAATTGGCATTATCAACTTGCCCGCGGTACCAATCGTTCAGGCTGCGCGTGATGCCGGCTTCGAACCTTGGTTGGAAAAGTTTACCGCCCTGGGGGTAAATGTTATCGACCCCAACGTGGTCCGTTTGGGCACCCGCTCCAAGTACAACACCTTGGCAGAGGCCATCGAGGCAGCGAAGCAAAATCCCGGTTCGGTGACGGTTGGAGCGGACGGCCCTCTGTCCGATGATCATGTAGCCATGTACGCGATTGAGAAGGCCACAGGGGCAAAATTCACCTTCATTCCCTACCCTGGCGGTTCGCCCGCAAATCGTTCGTTCATGTCTGGCGAGGTCGATATTGCTATCGGCAATGTTTTCGACCACGTCAAGACCAAAACGAGTGCGAAGGAGGCTGCTGTTCTTCTTAACGATCGCTATCCCCTTATCGAGGATGTACCTACAGTCAAGGAACTGCTCGGCATCGAGATCGGTGAATTCGGCTCAACTCGTGGTTTTGCAGCCCCCACTGGTACTCCCGAAAAATTAGTGGAAGTGTATCGAGAGGCGTTTGCCGCTACCTTCAACGACGAAAATTTTCAGAGCGAGGCGAAGAAGCGCAATATCACTATCGTCAAGCCCCGCGTTGGCGATGACTTCACCAAGTTGATGGAAGAAAACGAGCGGATCACCCAGGACCTGCTGCAGTTATTCATTGATGGTGGCTTTATAAAGTGAGTTAGATGGCAGGCTGAGGCCTGATCGGCACCAGCCTCAGCCTGCCAATGATGTCTTCTGCCAGATTCTGCATTCAAGTGACACAGATGAACTCGCAAAAAAAGCTACAACTAATCGATCTTATCGTTGCCGTTGTTCTGTTGCTGGGGGCTTTAGCCGCTCTTTTGCAGATCCTCGAGTTTCCTCACCGAGCCAGGATGTGGCCAACACTTGTGATGGGGGCCTTGATATTATTTGTCGGCCTGCATCTCATAAACCTGTGCAGAGGGATTTTCAAAGCACGATCGAGAGGCTCGCAACAATCCGATTCACATTCACAGTTTCGCGGAGGATGATATGCGCACCACGATAAATATCGTTCTGCTGGTATGCTGTATCATCACCATCCCCTATCTCGGCCTGTTTACCACGGTTGGCATCTACCTTGCCGCTCATATGTTTTTCTTGGGGATCAGGCCGATCGCTCTGGTCGGTCTAGTGGCTTTAGGTTCCGTCCTAGTCATGTACGGATTTTTTGGTCTCCTGCTCGGCGTCCGCCTTTCGGGAACATTGCTTGTCTAGCAGGTCGCCTTAAGGAGCAGGCAACTATGTACACACCAGAAGGTGGATGAACATGCTTGAGCACATTATTGATGGGGCTCTGGTCGCTTTCGAAATACGACACATTCTACTGGCCTTTGCCGGCTCAGTGCTCGGCACGGTGCTGGGAGCGCTTCCAGGCGTTTCAGCAACTCTTGGAATCGCCCTGCTGGTGCCCTTGACCTTCGCCATGAGCCCGGTCGCCGCCCTGATATTTCTCGGTGCTGTCTATTGCGGGGCAATCTATGGCGGATCGATTTCGGGTATCCTGCTGAATGTGCCCGGAACTCCTGCGGCCGTGGCGACTATGTTGGACGGCTACCAGATGGCAAAGCAGGGAAAGGGCGGCACGGCCCTGGGCATCGACATCGTATCATCGTTTTTTGGGGGCCAACTCAGCGTTATAGTGCTCCTCTTTGGAGCTCCTGTTGTCGCAACGTTTGCTTTAGAAATCCGCTCTGCAGAGTTTTTCTGGATTGTCATTTTTGCGATGAGCACGGTTGGCGCCATCGGCAGCACTTCGCCCCTTAAGGGAATCATTGCCGCCATTCTCGGGCTGGCCATCGGTGTAATTGGATCCCATCCGATGACTGGAGCCTTGCGCTTTACGTTCGATCAGACGGCGCTCTATGAGGGGGTACCGGTAGTGACCGCCCTGGTCGGACTCTTTTCGATTTCCCAAGTTCTCGTCCTGGCCGAAGGTAAAGGTATGGACTCACAGATGAATGTTCCGCGAGTCGGTTCGCTTTGGCCCGGCCGTCGGCTCCTGTGGCAGCTCAAGAATACTATCCTGCGCTCCTCGATCATCGGCACAATAATAGGGTTGATTCCGGGCGCCGGGGCAGATATTGCCGCCTTTATCGGACGAAACGAAGCCCGTCGCTATTCAAAAAATCCAGAGTTGTTCGGCAAAGGGGCTCCCGAGGGAGTGGCTGCCGCCGAAGCAGCCAACAACGCAGTTGTCGGGGGAAGCCTAATCCCAATGTTGACCCTTGGAATTCCCGGCAATGCGGTGACAGCGGCATTGCTGGGAGGACTGCTTATTCATGGTTTGATTCCGGGCCCTCTACTCTTCGTAGAAGCCCCGGACGTATTGTACCCTTTCATTTTCAGTTTGTTCCTGGCCAATCTGTTTTTTGCCGTGGCAGCTTTCTTCGGGCTCAAGTATGTGGCCAAGGTAGTCTTGGTACCTCAAGGCATTGTGGCGCCCGTGGTCGCCGGTTTAGCAATCATTGGGGCCTATTCGTTCCGCAACATGGGGTTTGATATCTGGATTATGTTCGGCATGGGCATGCTCGGTTATATCCTCAGGAAAGCAGATTATCCGCTGGCGCCGATCATTCTTGGAATCATTCTTGGCCCGATGGCGGAAGAAAATCTCGATCGAGTCATGACCTTGGCGCAGGCAGCCGATCTGAGCCTTATGGGCTACTTTCTGCAGCGTTGGCAGACGATCATGTTAATGTCACTCACCATTCTCACTTTGGTTTATTCGTTAATCAGAGGAAGTCGAAAACCACGTAATGGAACAGTTCAACTACCCACCGAAGAGGATTGAGTTCCATGATGCGGGAAGTGAGCGCCGAAAATAGCGTGCAGAAGATCGTAAAGAGTCTAGAGGTCGATATCGTCCTCGGGCGCCTCTACCCTCGGGAGCGACTAGTCGAGGAACAACTCGCTAAACGATTCAACACAACCCGCCATGTCGTGCGCCAGGCGCTCATGGAATTAGAGATGGGCGGCCTTATTGTGCGGGAGACGAACAAAGGGGCAACGGTTCGGGAATACAGCGCAGACAAAGTCAATCAACTCTACCAGATGCGTGAACTTGTGGAGGGTCAGGCAGCGTTGCTAATTCCTTTGCCAGTGGCCGATAATCAGCTGTCACTGCTGCAATATATATGCGATGAGCACGCCGCCGCTATCGAAAAATCTGACATGCTTGGGGTGGTGGCGGCGAACAAAGAGTTTCACCAGGTCGTGTATCGGTTGTGCGGCAATGATTTTCTCGCTGACGTGATCGATGAAATGGCCAAAAAGTCAAACCTCGTCCGTTTTACTTCGTCCACCGACCAGTCCCTGCTTATACTGGCGCGGGATGAGCACTACCTTATCCTGGAAGCACTTGGGAAAGATGATAACAATAAATTGGCTGATATCTGCATAAACCATATTCAGCCCTCACGCCTGATGTATCTTGAAAGGCACGGGAACCTGATCTGATTCACACTGCAAACCTCTACGGAGCACCTCAACATGAGCCATTCTGACAAAATGAGCGGAGTTCTGTCGCCGGTGATTACGCCTTTAAAGGACAATCTTGAGCCGGACAGTGAAAAACTGGTTATCACTGCCGCTGGCTGCTCGACAACAATGTTCGCCCCCCTCTTGACCCGTTTGACGACGCCCAAACTCGAACCTTGATTACCTCTCTTGAAGCTCTCGGCTTTTCAATGAACGGACTGGAGAAATAAGATGAACGAACCCTTTGATAAAAAAGTGACCGGCTCTGTCATCAGACTGCACCCGGCTGATAATGTGGTCATTGCGGTGCAGAACATCGCAGCCGAAGAACCAGTTCCCAGTGAGAGGATCACGAGCCTGCATCACATACCAGCAGGACATAAGATCGCCACCGTTCCGATTGCCAAGGGAGACCCGGTCAGAAAATACAGCACGGTTATCGGTTTTGCGGGGGTTGATATCGAACCCGGCAGCCTGGTTCATACGCACAATATCGTCTTCCGCGACATAGATCGTGACTATGCTTTTGCCCGTGAATATGAACCCACTGATTTTTTTCCCGAAGCCGAGCGAGCGACGTTCCGAGGTATTGTACGGAAGGACGGCCGGGTTGCGACCCGAAATTTCATCGGCATCTGTTCGACGGTTAACTGCTCCGCTACCGTGGTGCGCAAAATAGCCGAATGGTTTACCGCCGAGCGGCTGGCAGACTACCCAGAAGTAGACGGAGTCGTGGCTTTCAGTCACCCTCTCGGGTGCGGATGCGCGACCACTGGCGAGGCGATGGATCAGGTTCGCCGGACTATCGCCGGTTATATACACCACGTCAATCTCGCCGGAGTTCTGTTAGTCGGACTTGGCTGTGAGCGTAATCAGATCGACGACCTGATGACCATCAATGGCCTGAAAGCCGGCCCGTGGCTGAGAACTTTTGTGATGCAGGAGGTCGGTGGTACACGTAAGACCGTTGAAGCCGGGGTTGCTGCGGTCAAAGAGATGCTTCCAGAGGCCAATAAAATAAAGCGGGAAACAGTTGACGCCAGTCATCTGACGGTTGGACTCCAATGCGGCGGCTCAGACGGCTTTTCCTCCATCACCGCAAATCCAGCCCTGGGTAAAGCGGTCGATATTCTCGTTCGGCATGGAGGAACAGCCATCTTATCGGAAACCACCGAGGTCTACGGGGCCGAGCACACGCTGACCCGGAGGGCGGTTTCCACTGAGGTGGGTCAGAAACTCATCGACAGGATTCGCTGGTGGAAAGATATCTATGCCGTCGGTCATGATGTCCAGATCAATGGGGTTGTTAATCCAGGGAACCAAGCAGGTGGCTTAGCCAACATTCTCGAGAAATCCTTAGGGTCATCCATGAAAGGCGGTACCGGACCGCTTATGGAAGTATATAAATATGCAGAAAAGGTGGCCGAGAGTGGCTTGGTGTTCATGGACTCCCCTGGCTATGATCCGCCTTCGGTAACAGGCCAGATTGCCAGCGGTGCAAATCTCATAGCTTTTACTACCGGAAGGGGGTCGATGTTTGGCTCCAAACCTGCTCCGACAATCAAGCTGGCCAGTAATTCGGAGATGTTCAAGCGGCTGGAGGAGGATATGGACATTAATTGCGGGGAAATGCTGGATGGCACCAAATCACTTGATGAGATGGGTCAAGCGATATTCTCATTAATGCTTAAAACCGCATCAGGTAAAAAAAGTAAGAGCGAACTGCTGGGACTAGGCGACAACGAGTTTGTCGTCTGGGACATTGGCATTATGGCCTAATGATGTTGAGCAGACAACCAAATCGCCTGAGGGAAATTATTCGTCAGGGCGAAATCGCCTTGGGCACCTGTCTATACAGCTTTTCTCCTGCACTCATCGAACTTGCAGGGTTTTGCGGGTTGGATTTTTGCCGGATTGACAACGAGCATGCCTGGCGGCAGGACCAGACAACAGAGGATGTGTTGAGGGGAGGGTTGCTTGCTGGACTCGTACCACTCCTCAGAGTCGACCGTGATAATCCGTACCTGATCCGCAAAGCTTTTGAGGCCGGAGCGGGTGGTGTGATCATCCCTCATGCTAAAGGAAAAGATGATGTGCGGTGTATGGTCGAAGCGGCTAAATTTCCCCCACTGGGCAGGCGTGGGTATGGTGGCCTCTGCCTTTCCGGTAAATGGGGGGTAGATGCTGGTGAAGAATGGATGAATTGGTGCAATCGTGAGCAACTGGTAATACCGATGATAGAAGACGTTGGCGCCCTGGAAGAGATTGACGAGATCATGGCTGTAGAAGGGGTGGACGGCATCTTCTTTGGGCCCGCTGATTTTTCCATATCTGCTGGGGTGCCGCTGCAGATTTGGCATGACAGGGTAGTCGGTGCGGTTAAGAAAACGGTAGAAGCGGCCGACAAACATAAGAAGTTCGTCATCTACCCGATCGGCTTTCCACAATGGGAACAAGTGGAAAGGGTCAAAGAGCTTGGGATTCATGCTGTAGAATTCGGTCATGATGCGTCGATTTTGAAAAGTGTCTGGCAAAAATCGATCCGGTCGTTCAGATCATAGCCCCAGATTGCCTTAACAGAAACCTGCGGGTAAGGTTTCACTCCATGAAGCAAACTTAATCCTTAGTAACCATTCCTGTCTGGGCGGGGGATCGCCTGACTGGAAAAATTATCGGAATCTATCTCAATTACCTTCTGAAAGGAACAAAGATGATAATTATAGTGGTTGAGAATTAAAAATTTTGAGATGTTCCTCAGCGCTTGCGCAGTGATACTGATCTCGGCACTGAAACAAGATCCCCTGATTTCGAGGTGGTTAACCAATGCCCATTCCAAGCCATATCGATACAACGCATCATCTTCTCTCGATCGCTAATTCCACGTCAGATGCCCTTATCGCAATCAATTCAGAAGGGAAAGTTATTTCCTGGAATAACGCGGCGGAATTGATTTTCCACTATTCAAAAGATGAGATGATAGGTCAATCACTGCACGCTATCCTGCCTGAGCGATTTCGTGAATTGCACGACAAGGGTATTGCCAGAGTCAACTCCGGCGGCGAACGCCATGTAATTGGAAAAGCGGTACAATTGGCAGGCAGACGGAAGGATGGATCTGAATTCCCTCTTGAACTTACGCTTTCAGCATGGAGCACGAAAGAAGGCATGAATTATGGCGGCATAATCAGGGACATTACGGATCGTGTTGCCATGGAAGATGAAATTCGTTCGTCGGAGATGCGTTTCCGTTCAATCTTGGATGCGGCACACGATGCAATTATTACCGCCGATTCGAAAGGGATGATCCTGTCGTGGAATAGAGCGGCAATGGTCATCTTCGGCCATACCGCTGAGGAGGTCCTGGGAAAACCGCTTACCATTATTGTTCCAGAGGAATACCGGACCTTGCACGAGCAAGGTATTACCAGAGTTTCCGGCGGAGGCGAGCACCATGTCATAGGAAAGATGGTAGAGCTTTCCGGACTCCACAAGCACGGGCACCTCATCCCGATCGAATTATCGCTCTCTACTTGGTTAATAGGTGATAATCGATATTACAGTGGAATAATAAGAGATATCAGTGAACGAAAATTAAATGAAGAGCTCAGATTAGCTACAGAAATGAAATTCATGTCGATAGCTGAGAGCGCCAATGATGCTATTATTTCGGCTGATTCCACAGGCATGATTCAGTCATGGAACAAAGCCGCCGAGAATATCTTCGGCTACACAGAAGAAGAAGTCTTGGGAGGTCCTTTGACGATAATAGTTCCTGACAAATACAAGGCGCTTCACGACGAAGGTATTAAAAGGGTGGGCCAAGGTGGGGAACGTCATGTGATTGGAAATACGGTGGAGTTGACTGGACTGCATAAAAATGGGAAGGAGTTTCCCATCGAACTTTCTCTGTCGACCTGGGAAGTAAATAACCAAATGTTCTACAGCGGTATTATTAGAGATATTACCGAACGTAAAGAAGATGAGGAAAAGCTCAAGAGCCATCAGAGGCAGCTGGCTGAGAAGGCTCAGCAACTGGAGAAATTGAACCAGGAGGTGAGTTCGAAAAACGAACAGCTGCAGGGGCTGTCCAATAAACTTGCCAAGTACCTTTCTCGACAGGTGTATACAAATATTTTCGAGGGCAAAAGAGATGTCAAGATCGAGTCCTATCGCAAAAAGCTTACCATCTTTTTTTCCGACATCGAAGGGTTTACCGAACTGACAGAGCGGGTTGAATCCGAGGTCCTCACCAGTGTTCTGAATAAATACTTGAATGAGATGTCGAAAATCGCCTTAGAGCACGGAGGCACCATTGATAAATATATTGGCGATGCGATCATGATATTTTTTGGCGATCCCGAATCACTGGGTGAAAAAGAGGATGCCATCGCTTGCGTGAAAATGGCAATTGATATGAATAAGAGGCTGCAAGAAATGCGGCTTGAATGGGATGTTCTGGGAATATCTACACCACTTAGAATCAGGATGGGGGTAAACACGGGATTTTGTACGGTTGGAAATTTTGGCTCGGACGAGAGGCTGGATTACACAATAGTGGGAGGGGCGGTAAATCTTGCAAATAGACTCGAAAGCGCCGCCGATACAGATGAGATACTGATCTCTGAGGATACCTTCTCCTTGGTTAAAGATGTAATAAAATGTAAAGCGCGAGGCCAAATAGATGTAAAAGGTTTTGCCTACCCTGTAAATTCCTATGTCGTGATTGGCGAAATTGAAAAACTGAAAGAGGAGGAAGAACAACTTTCTGCACAACTCAACGGGTTTAATCTATCGATCAATTACGACAAATTAAATTATTCAGATAAGATGTACGCAAAAGAATTGCTCATGAAAGCAATGTCGAAATTGGAGGATTAAACAACTCTCTAGGTAAAGCTGATTTCGAATCCCATGAGTTTAAGCAGAGCGAATCTAGACCCAATAGTTCAAAGCCGTCTACCTTGACGGTGGGCTGAACCGAAAATCGAACCAGATCAATAAATAGTCTATCTTGATTTAGCCAGATACGGAACAAAACCATACCTTGTTTCCCTCGCTGTCGAGGAAAGCGCCAATCGGAGTGCCATCATAGAGAGTGACGGGATCTGAGACAGTGACCCCCCGCTCTCGCAAGACCTTTTCGGTGGCGAAGGCATCGCGGGTTTCCACCGTGATGCGAGGGTTTAATTGTTCCGTGGGTTTTGCCTGACATTCCTCTTGCGTTTTCAGCATCACGATGGCGTCGCCAAGCAGATATGCAGATTCCATATTACGAATGGTGTCCGGCGGGAGCTCCAGGGTTTCCCCATAAAAACGGTTGGCTCTATCCAAATCATTTACTGCAAGGGCTATCCCCTTTACCCGAATAAATCCTAACTCACTCATAGTAACACCTCTGTACTCCTTAATTGCCGGGGCAAGTCCGTTACCCAGTCGTTTTCTTTTCCGGTGGGTTCGGTCGCGAATGGATCGCTGTTTTCATTTTTAGGTACCTCCCTGAACAAGGGGTAAAGACGTAATGACGGACCTGTTATTACCAGATGTGTAATTATACCACATTGTGGTACTCTTGATCAAATTTAAACCACGATTCAATAAACGCTGTCTTGAAGACAATCAGAGATAGAGCAAGAATCCCAAGCCCACTAGTGTTCCTGGGTCTGCAGATTTTCCATTACCATCGTCGCTCGAGTTCAGCGGGATCGGAAACCTTGGCAAGGCTCCCTGAGTGGATCTTCCTCTGGTACTGGAACAGATAAAAGAGGGGCTAAGGGAGTAGCCCCTCTTGGTTGCCCGCGAGGAGGTTGATATGGCGATCCATCTCCCTAAGCGGCAATTGCAGGGTCAGCTTTTGAAAACGATTGCTTTGCTTCTCTCATGACGAAAAATACCGGAAGTTTGATCACCGTCCACCCACATAAAACCATCAACGGCAGTATTATTTGCAGGACTACCGGAAAAAACAGGAGCAAGACCAGGAATTCACTGAGACTCATAACGGTACCTCCGACTGCAGATAGCGAACGCATCTGCAAGACATTATGGGAGAGTAGACTATAATAAATTTTATCACCCTGCCAGTGCAGATTCAAGCGCTAATTAGCTCTTTTGCTGGTTAGGAAGTTTGCCCAGATCGAGCTTTAGAAAATGATGTCAAGAGGTTTTATCAGGGAATCGGGTAGAAAAAACCGCCTGAACACTAAGGGTATGAACATTTGTCCACAAGACTGTCACGCATACGCGTCAACAGAGCTGGACGTGAGCCTTGCGACCCAGTCTGCCCTCGGTCCTGTCATTGTCCCTTAGGTGCCACGATTTGCATTTACCGCTTCTTTCAGTTCCTTCCCCACAGTAAAGACAGGTAGCTTTTTGGGCTTGACCGGCACCTTCTCCTGAGTTCTCGGGTTGCGCGCAGTGTAGGTGCCATACTGCTTGATTCTAAAGGTGCCGAACCCTCTCAGCTCAATGCTTTCGCCCCTGCCCAGGGCGTCTGACATTGTGTCTAAAATCGTCTCGACTATCTTCCATGTTTCTCGAACCGATATGTGGCACTCGTCAGAGAGGAGTTCGATGATTTCGGATTTGGTCGTTTTACCCATTGCTCCCTCTCAGTAATAGTAGGTGGACCCTGTGTCTATGTATCCTTTTCTTTCTCCGTCTCAAATGTTATTGCAATATCTTCTCCTTTCTCATCCACCAGCCAATCGTGAATGATGTCTCTCTCGTCTATATATTTGATAAAATCATCGGTGATCTGAAAACTGCCGACCATCTGATAGATAATTTTTAATTGATCTTTTTCTATCGAAGTTATCTTGACTCCAATACTCTCAAAGGTCTGATAAACGGGAACCCCTGAGAAATGAATCGTCCCATGGGCTGGGGTGATCACTTGTACCTGATACTCGATCTGCTCTATGAGATCAGGCGATGCGGTGATACAAAGCCCGCCTACACTCACGTTGATCACACTGGCTTCAATCTTGACATCACCTTTCTGCAGAAGGATTGCGTCACCTGAAGCCGGAACTCGGATATGTAGTCTCTGATATTTCATCTCGACCTAAAGTTAGGTGTATTTACCTATGGTTGCGCAAATATTCATATAAATCAATGTATTTATAATGCGACAACAGCGTTTTACAGCGTTTCGCCAGCTGCCTGACCAGCAGACATCGCTGGTTTTGGGTGGGGGATGCGAGGATGTCCTCTGGCAATATGCTGAGCTTTGGCGGGTGAAGCTAGTGAGAACGGCTGCTTCGAGGACCTTGCCGATAAGAACCGCCGCCCGCCCAACCACAAAAATCGGGACAAGGAGGCTGCCGAGTCAACCGTGGTTGCCTCTGCAATAAAACATCCTATCCATGCTCAGGTCAGGGCAGCAATGAGCTGCAAAAATGTTATGGGAAACTTTACACCCAAGTGCGTGACCAGTTACACTTTAGCGAATGCTTCAGGATTGCTCGTCGATCAGATTATTAATCAGTGATCTGATTTCTTTGGAACCCCAGTCAACTAAACCGCTGAGTCGGAAGACCACTTTGCCTTTCTTGTCGATCAGGTAAGATACCGGTATGCCGAATACGTCGTACTTCTTGGCAACCACCCCCTGCAAATCGAGCAGTACCCTTGCTGAATAGTCGTGCTTCTCCATGAAGGCAGCGACAGCCGAGGACTCTTCTTTCATATTTATCAACAACACCTGCAGGCCTTTGTTCTCGTATTCCCGGCTCAGTCGATCCAGGGAAGGCAACTCCTCCCTGCAGGTCGGTCACCAGGTTGTCCAGAATATCATTGCCACGATATTCCCTCGTGCGCTCAAGAGCTGAAACTCGTTCTTGTCAAGATCCGTGAGGATGAAATCGGGGGCGGGATAGCGGGCAGCGAATTTGTCGATAACAGGCGCCCGGGGTTGTTCGACAGAGGAGTAATCTTTCGAGTATTGCTGCAGCACCAGAAACAGGGCACCACCGCAAATAAACAATAGTATCAAAGTGATATTCTTTATATTCATTACCTTTATCCCGGTCAGAGCCAAACTTTGCTGAAGCTGTTGTCAATTATTTTCATCCCGTCCGCGGTATGCGGGGGATACCAATCTGTTGGCTATTATTCTGCTCGTTACCATCTTTTTCTAAAATGGCTAGACCCTCTCCACTCAGTGCTTGATAAAAAGTTTTCAGGGTGCTCAACCATTTCAGCTGTTGTTTGGAAACGAAATGACTGGTCAAGTGCCACTTTTGAGCAATAACATATCCCAATATACATCGAGACGGCATCTAAACGCACACAGGGAATGAACCAGAAGCTCTGGCCAGACTCGGACAAGGTGGATATCAAGCTCGGTCAGCCGCAGAAATCAGGGATTTAGTGGAGCTTGAGAAGAGAGCGGATAATTGGAGTCAGGCGCGGGCTGGGTAAAGGGTCAGCGCTGACTGACATCTTCTCCGGCGATATACATCGGTGCCTTGGAAGGAAACACCACCAGGTTTTCAACTTCGGGCACAATGCCGATGTATTCTCCCAACTTGTGGTCGTGGTGGCTCGACACAAGAGCCAGACAGGTTTCCTGGGATGGGAGTTCCAACTTGTAGAGGATATTCGGTCCTCGAAATGATTTATGCAGGATGCGTGCTTTTACCGCGGAGTCGTCGTTGTGCAATACGTCTCCGGGAATAGGCCAGCAGCACTGCCGCCAGACAGATTATCGCGGCTGCAGCCGCACCCAGAAAGAGGGTTTTCAAAATTACTTCCAGATAAGCGGTGCTTTCACCGGAGCGTACTACTTTCATACTCCAGAGTGCCAATTGCAGGATCGGCACAATAAAGGCGACAAACAGTATCGTCGAACAGTAGGCAACCACCATTAATGACGGCCACCCGGTGAGTTTGAGACGGGTGCGGGCAACCGCTCCCCTTGAAGAATCGTAATACCTCATGCGCTTCTTGAAAAGTCCTTCAACGAAAACCAGAGTCAGCGCCAGGATAACCAGCAGGGATGAGAGCTGGGCTGCTGCCTTCAGCGAGAAGAAGCCGAACCAGGACTTATAGATGGCGGTGGTGAAGGTATCGTAGTTGAAGATCGACACGGCGCCGAAATCGGCGAGCGACTCCATCAGAACCAGGGCCAGGCCGCTGACAATCCAGGGGCGGGACATCGGCAGTGCAACTTTAAAAAATGCCCTGGATGGGCGAAGTCCGAGGGTCCGGGAGGCTTCCAGAATAGCTCTCCCCTGGTTCATGAACGACGTCCTGCTGAGAAGGTACACGTAGGGATAGAGGGTTAAGCCCATGACCATGACGACGAACGGCGTAGAACGGACTTCAAACATCCTGCCTTCAAACCCGGGAACAGTTCTGAGCAGCTGTTGAACGGGTCCGTTGAAGTCCATCAGGCCGAGGAAGATGAACGCCATCACATAGGCCGGCAGTGCCATCGGAAGGGCAAGGGACCATGAGAAAAAACGCCGTCCGGGGAAATCGCAGGCGCCGGTAAACCAGCCCAGCGATACACCGATCACCGCCGTGAACAGTGCCACGCCAGACACCAGAAAGACGGTATTCATAATTAAATCTGGCAGCAGGGTGGTCGACAGATGCTGCCAGATTTCTTTTTCCGGAGTCAGGAAGGAACTGACCTGCACTCAGATGATGAACGAAGCCGATCCAGGAGGTGATGGATGGAAGGCAAAGTATATGCATGACATCAGCCGGGTGATGTTTTTACCTGCTGATGCATGAATTGCATAAAGGCTCTAACCCGGGCAGTATTTCTCAGATCTGGATGGGTAAGAATCCAGACGTTTCTATGACAATCATCCGGTAGCTCCATAATTTCCACCATCTGGCCATCTGACTGACCTACATAATGGGGCAGTGCAGCAATTCCCATGTCTTGCTGGGCAAATTTGAACAGGGTGGACAGTTTATCACTCGCCGCAACCACGCAGTGAGCAGGCACGTTTTTTTTAAGCCACAGGCTTGTCGAAAGGGTAGCCAACGCCTCGTTGGGGAAGAGAAAACGGTGGGATGGGAAGTCGTCCACAGTTGCCGGCATCCCATATTTCTCGATGTAGGGTGTTGAAGCGTAAAGACGAAAGTATATTGGCGCAAGTTTTCTTCCCACCATGAAGTCTGGTTGTATATTGACGGCGGGTATAACTACATCTGCCTCGCGTTTGGTAAGGTTGGTGAAGCGTATCTGGATATCTAGATCGATTAGTATTTCGGGGTATAGATCTTTAAAAGCTTTTATATAGGGAGGGAGCCAGTAGTAGCCGATGGTGTCGGTAGTGGATATTTTTAAATTGCCGCTCAAGCGGATGTCTTTTCCCAGAAGTTTACGCTGAATATCAAACATCTGATCTTCGATTAGCTGCACCGTGCCGAGAATTTCCTCTCCAGCCTCGGTTAGGACATACCCTTTTCGAGTCCGTTCGAATAATCGAACATTCAATCGATCTTCGAGGCTTTTGATACGGCGAAATACCGTTGAGTGGTTAACGCCGAGTTCACGGGCCGCTGCGTTAAGATTGCCAAGATTGGCAACCTTGAGAAAGTATTGAAATTGATTCCAATCCATTTGATTTTGCAAAATTGCAAATTAAAATTGCATTAATGTCTTATTGATTTGCATATAATCCATACAAACAATTAGAGTCAAGAGTATTTCGGGCCATTGGCACACAAAAAAAAAATCACAATGACCGAAAATGGCAGTTAGAAAACTGGAACAGTTTTACTTAAAGTTTGACTGAGTCGATGTTACCTAAAACGACAAAGAGGGGAAATCATGAGAATCTTGCAACTTCTGGCAGTAGCAGCGATAGCGACAACAGTCTTGGCCACCTCGGCATTCAGTGCGGCGCCAACCTGGAATCTGGACAAAGCTCACTCCAATATCTACTTCAGTGTCGATCACATATTTTCAAAAGTTCACGGCCATTTCAATGAGTTCATAACCGATATAGCCTTCGATCCTGCCGATCTAGGAAGCTCTAAATTCGACTTCGAAATTCAAGTTAATTCAATCGACACGAACATCGGCAAAAGGGACAAGCACCTCCAGTCACCGGACTTTTTTGATGCCGGCGGATTTCCGCTAATGACCTTTAAGTCCTCAAAAATTTCAGACAAAGGAAACGGAATGTACGATGTGGCAGGCACCCTGACCATCAAGGAGAAGGATTATAATCTGACCCTGCCGTTGAAATTAGAAGGAATCAAAGAACATCCAGCAAAGAAAGGGACCAACGTGGCGGGATTCAATGGTCGGATTACCATCGATCGGTTGGCGCACGGCGTCGGTGCAGGAAAATTCCACGATATGGGTGTCGTCGGTAAAGATGTCGATGTTTTTGTCAGCCTCGAACTCCTGAGCAATTAATAGGTACGCCTGTTGCGGCATAGCCATAAGTAGCGAACACGGCGTGGTGAAATAAGGACCAGGAATGATCCTGGTTAAAAGCCTGACTCCCTCCTGGCTCCATTTGGATGCGATCAGACCCCTGGTGCTCAGGGGGAGTTTGTTATACAATGCCGCCTCAGGTAAAACTTTTAACCTATCCTCTACCACAACGTAACTCAAACTTTGCTGGCGACTTTCAGGGCCTGATCACAGGGCTTGCTGATTTTTTTGCCGATCACTTG
>JAHEER010000048.1 GCA_024640625.1 Desulfobulbaceae bacterium | reverse complement strand
GGTGATCTTGGCGCTCTGCTCTGCCGAACTGGCGTGATAATTGCGGATCGTTTCTGAGATCTCGGCCAGGTATCTGATTCTCTCGGCCGGGATGACGATGGTTTTCGAAGAAGAGACCTTGCCTTCCGGCTTAGCCAGAGTGGGGCTGAATCCGAACTCGGTCTTCTCCCGCAGGAGCTCGACAATGCCGTGATAAAGAGCGGAAACCCCGTCGTCATTGAATTTTGAAGCGATGGTTCCGTAGACCGGGAAGGTTTCCGGCTTCGAGTCCCAGGCCTTGCGGTTGCGCTGCACCTGCTTGCGGATATCCCGGATGGCATCGTCGCTGCCCTTTTTCTCGAACTTGTTGACCACGATCAGGTCGGCATAGTCGAGCATATCGATTTTCTCGAGTTGCGAGGGGGCTCCGTATTCACTGGTCATCACGTAGATTGAGATATCGGCCAGATCGGTGATTTTTGAATCGCCCTGGCCGATTCCTGCCGTTTCGGCGATGACCAGATCAAAACCTGCCGCCTTGGCGACCATGATCGCTTCGGGAAGCGCTTCGGAGACCTCGTTGGCTGAATCTCTGGTGGCCAGGCTGCGCATGTAAACCCGCTCGGAATTGGAGATCGAATTCATTCGGATGCGGTCGCCAAGCAGAGCGCCGCCAGTCTTTCGCCTGGACGGGTCACAGCAGATCACGCAGATATCGATATCTTTGATGTCGTGAAGAAAACGTACAATGATCTCGTCGGTCAGGGAGGACTTACCGGCGCCCCCCGTACCGGTGATGCCGACCACCGGGGGATTATGGGTGGCGGCCAGCGGACCGATGGCGGCGGTGAGCTGCTGCAAGCGCTGCTGATCGGTTGCCTTAACCTGCTGCATTAAGGTAATGAATCCAGCCAGCCCCCCCCTGTTTTTGACGCTCAATGAGGCAGGATCGAGATCATGATAGTCGAGGGTGGAGAAATCCATCTGCTCAATCATGTGATTGGCCATCCCCTGCAGTCCCATGGTAGCGCCGTCCTCGGGTGAATAGATCTTGGTCACTCCATAGGCCTCGAGCTCGGCGATTTCATCGGCGACAATAACCCCGCCTCCACCGCCGAACACCTTTATATGGGAGGCACCCCTCTCCTTGAGCAAATCGATCATGTAGGTGAATGATTCCATGTGGCCGCCCTGATAGCTTGACATGGCGATGCCCTGGGCGTCCTCCTCGATGGCCGTATCCACCAGTTCCTGAACCGAACGGTTGTGGGCCAGGTGGATCACTTCAACCCCGCTGTCCTGCAGAATCCTGCGCATGATATTGGTGGAGGCGTCATGACCGTCGAACAGAGAGGTGGCGGTGATGATCCGGATATTATGGCTGGGGGTATAGGTGGTGATGGGTGCATTCATGGATTTGTCCTCGTTTTCTTCCTCTCAACTGCGGAAACGATCAACACGACTGCAGAGATTCGGGTCAGCTGCAAGCAGAATCAATCAGCGCCAGGCTTCCCGAAAGAGGTGAAGGCAAAGGGAGGGGCCGGATTAATCTTTCTTGTCAGCCAGGAACCTCATGATGAAGTCTGTCTGCTGTGCGATATACTGCTCAATGGTAAAATGTTTTCCGAAATACCATCTCCTGAAGGCCCAGGTGTGCCCCAGCACCGAAATGTTGTGGCCCATCAGGTTTATGGTGTTGGTGTCGAGGCCGGCCAGGGGACCCCGTTCCTTCAGTTCGACGATTGCCTGGATAAAAATATCGGTGATCCGCAGTTCCGCCTCCAGCACTTTCTGCTGCCACTTGGCCGGCAGAAAATGGGTCACCTGATACATCAGCAGCAGGTGATCACTCATCCGGTCACAGACCAGAAAGTATTCGCGAATCACTTCGGCGAGCGCCGCCTGTACTTCCAACGGCCTGCCCAGCGCCTCCTTGACGCCATGTTCGACCTCGGCATGGATAGCCATGCAGACCAGGTAGAGCACATCGTCCTTGGTGGTGATGTATTCGTACATCGAACCGATTGACAACCCGGTGGCCTGGGCTAGGGCCCTGGTGGTGGTCTTGTGATAGCCGCGTTCGATGAACAGCGGTACGGCGGCATCGACGATCTGGCGCCTGCGTTCCTTGACCAGCTCCTTGTTCTTGATCTGAGTCGCAACTTCTTTGGTATCTGTGGTCATCATCGTAAAGCTCTCGTTGGTCTGCTTTTCTTTCATAGTTGATAGCTGAGCTGAGGCTTGAGTGATCAGATTAGCCAAAAAGCGCGGGTTTCAAAAGCAAAATCGGTTGCCTGGGTCAACAACGCAAACGGCGAACCCCACCAATTGTTCAACCGCCTTTGATTTTTTCCGTCAATGCCGGTATGAACTGCTTCAGATCGGCCACGACCAGGACGTCGGCCACTTCGCCGATGGGGGCATCCTTATCGGTGTTCACGGCAACGATGAATTCCGATTTTTTCATTCCGGCCAGATGCTGAATTGCCCCTGAAATACCGCAGGCTACATAGAGTTTTGGCGCAACGGTCTGACCAGTGGTGCCGACCTGGCGGTTATGTTCCACCCATTCCGAGTCGACCACCGGACGGCTGGCGCCGTAATCGCCGCCCAGGGCGCTGGCCAGATCCTCGATGATGCTCACGTTTTCAGGTTTGCCGACACCTCTGCCGGCGCTGACGATGACTTCTGACTTGCTCAGGTCGACGCCGCCGGCCTCGGCTGCCTCGTAGCCGGTAAAAGTGATCGGGCCCACCGCATCGGTGGACACTTCTTTAACTTCGGGACTGCCGGTGGGCGGTTCGGCCAGGCCGAAAGCGCCGGCCTGCAGGGTCAGCACGGTCACCTGGGTGTTGGGTGTCACCTGCCTGCGCAGCTTGGCGTTGCAGACCGGGACCACCATGGTGCCGTCCTTTATTTCGACCACTTCGGAGATCTGCGAGGCTTTGAGACTGCAGGCCACCCGTGGAGCAAGGTCCCAGCCGTAGGACGAGTGTAAGAAGACGATGTAATCAGGCTGCTCCTGTTCGATAACGCTGAGCAGCAGTTGTTTGTGGACGTCCGGGTTATAGTCGCCGACCTGGGCGGCATCGGCCAGGTAAAGCGTGCCCTCGAAAGCCGGCAGAGCAGATCCGCTGCCGACCAAAAACATGGAGCAGTCAGCTCCGAGCTGCCTGGCGAAGCCGATGAGCTCCTGGTAGGAGCCCAGCAACTGGCCATCTCTATATTCCGCTACCAATAATGCTTTCATTTTCCACCTCGTGATCAGGAAAGAACCGTGGTTTTTTCTTTGAGTATCTGGACCAGCTGGTCGGCCAGGTCGCCGACCTCGCCTTCGAGAACTAGGCCGCCGCCCTTTTTCTCCGGAAAGAACAGCGCCGCCGTCTGCTGCCTTGGGTCGACATCGAGAAGATCAGCTACGGGGATGGTAAGCAGCTCCTTCTTTTTGGCCTTCATAATGTTGGGCAGGGTCGGGTAGCGGGGGGTATTGAGACCCAGCTGGCAGGTAAACAGTGCTGGAGTGGCGACTTTTACCACCGCTCGGATACCGCCCTCAAGCTCTCTTTTGGCGGTGACGCTGTCGCCTTCCATGTTGAAGTCAACGACGGTCGTCACGCTGGGCAGACCCAGCAGTTCGCCAACCAGCACGCCCACCTGGCCGCTGCCCCGGTCCTGGGACTGCAGGCCGGTGAAAATGACGTCGAAGCCTTTATCGCCGGCAAAGGCGGCAATAATGGACGCAATCTGGTACGGCTCCTTGGAGGAGACCGCGTCGTCGCTGACGTGGACACCCCGGTCGCAGCCCATGGCTAGGGCTTTTTTCATCGCCTCTTTGACCTTGTCGGGGCCGATGCTCAGGACGGTGATATCGCCTTCACCAGCCTGCTCTTTGAGCTGGACTGCCTGCTCCACGGCATACTCGTCATATTCGTTCATACGCCAGGCCAGATCAGCATTGTCATACCAGGTGCCCGCCGCATCTACCTTGAACTTCGATTCCATGTCCGGAACCTGTTTGATACACACGAGAATCTTCATACTCTTCCTCTATCGGTTGTTGTTACGGCGATTCAGCGGGTGAGGGCGGCGCCGATGACCAGCCGCTGAATTTCACTCGTTCCTTCATAGATTTCAGTGATTTTAGCATCCCGCATCATGCGTTCAACCGGGTATTCACGGCTGTAGCCGTAGCCGCCGAGAATCTGGACCGCCTGGGTGGTTACCTTCATCGCCGTCTCGCTGGCCATCAGCTTGGCCATGGCCGATGCCTGGGAATAGGAAAGCCCGGCACTGGCCCGGTAGGCCGCATTGTAGACCATCAGCCTCGAGGCTTCGATCTGGGTGGCCATATCGGCCAACTGAAAGGATATCCCCTGAAAGGCGGCGATCGGTTTGTCGAATTGTTTTCTTTCCTTGGCATAATTGATTGCCTGCTCGAGTGCCCCCTGGGCGATACCGACAGCCTGGGAGGCGATGCCGATGCGGCCTCCGTCCAGGGTCTTCATGGCAACCTTGAACCCCTCGCCCTCCTCGCCGAGCAGATTTTCAGCAGGAATCAGACAGTTTTCAAAGATGATCTCCATGGTAGGAGAAGATCTGATTCCCAGTTTCTGCTCCTTTTTGCCGAAGGTGAATCCCTCAGTTCCTTTGTCGATGATGAAAGCGCTGATGCCGTGATGTTTTTTGGCGTCCTTGTCGGTGCGGGCCAGCACGACGTAGGTTTCAGCTTCCCCGCCATTGGTGATAAAGATCTTGGACCCGTTCAGCAGCCAGCCGTCACCGTTTTTAACTGCGGTGGTTTTGGTGCTGCCGGCATCGGAACCGGCGGAAGGTTCAGTGAGGCCGAAGGCTCCCATCTTTTCACCGGCGGCAAGCGCTGTCAGGTACTGCTGCTTTTGGCTTTCCGAGCCGAACAGGTAGATTGGGTTGGCGCACAGGGACAGGTGGGCGGACAGTGTCACCCCGGTCGAGGCGCAGACCCGGGAAAGTTCTTCAACGGCGATGGCGTAACTCAGGTAGTCAGCACCGGCGCCGCCATACTCTTCCGGAAAGACAATGCCGGTGAGGCCCAGTTCGGCCAGGCTGTCGAACATCAGGGCTCGGTCGAAGCGTTCCTCTTCATCGCGCTGAGCAGCGCTTGGGCCTATTTCAGATTCGGCGAATTCTCTTACCGTATCACGAATCAGGCTCTGTTCTTCACTGAGTTCGAATTTCATAATCGATTCTCCGTTGCCGATCGATTAGGGGTTGCGCCGCGGGCGGGCTTGCCCGCCCGCGGCGGGGGAACTAATTTTTCCTGGAGCTGAGTTCGGGGAAATCCCAGTAGTAGAACTCCATGACCGGCGCTACGGCTTTGGTGTCCTGTCGTTCTACCTCGCGCTCACGCAGCTCGACCCTTCTGATTTTGCCGCTCAGGGTTTTGGGGACCTCGGTAACAAATTCGATGATCCGTGGAATCTTGAATTTAGCCAGGATATCGATGGTGTGTTTGAACATATCAAGGGCCAGTTCCCGAGAGGGCTCCCGGCCCTGCTTGAGGATAACGAAGGCCTTGACCAGCTGATGGCGCTTTTCATCGGGAACACCTACGACAGCGGCTTCGGCCACCGCTTGATGTTCCATCAGTGCACTTTCCACTTCGAACGGGCCCACCCGGTAGTCGGACGATTTGATGACATCGTCGCTGCGCCCGACAAACCACCAATACCCATCCTTATCGATCGAGCCGCGGTCTCCGGTGTAATAGTAGTCTCCGATGAAGACGCCGGCCATTTTTTCAGGATTGCCGATATATTCGGTGAACAGTCCAATCGCCCGCCAGCGATCAAGCCGGACCACGATGTATCCCGGCTCATCCGGCTCGGTTACCTCCTTGCCGTCGTCGTCCACCAGGGTAACATCATACATGAACGAAGGTGCCCCAAAGGAGCCTTTTCGCATTTTGCCCATCCACGGGGCGTTGCCGATCATTGCAGTGGATTCGGTCTGACCATAGAAGTCCCGGATGTAGGTTCCGGTCAGTCGTTCCCACTGGGTTATGATTTCGGGGTTCAACGGTTCGCCGGCCCCTATCGATTGCCGCAGATTGGAGAAATCCAAGCCCGAGGTGTCGAGGTTGATGAAAACGCGCCAGGCGGTCGGAGGAGCGCAGAAAACTGAAACCTTGTAATTGGTCAGACATTCCATATAGGCCATGCCGTCAAGGGCGGTGAAATTAAAGCCCGTTGCCGTGGCGCCGACATTGAGCGGGGCGAAGAAGGAGCTCCAAGCCCATTTTGCCCAGCCGGGAGCGCTCAGGTTGTGATGGATGTCATCGGTTCTGATTCCGGCCATGACGGCGGTAGACAAGTGACCGACAGGATAGGAAGTGGCGGTGTGGCCGACTCTCTTGGGCAGCCCCGTGGTTCCCGAGGTGAAGAAGCAGAAGAGAAGATCATCCGCTTTGGTCGGGGCCGGTTCGGCTTCGGCAGGCTCCTTTTCCAGGTCGCTGTAGCTCACCCAGCCCGGCTTGCTTCCCAGAACGATTTTTACTTTCGGAGTCGACTTAGTCAGCTGCAGCGCCTCATCGATCAGTTCGGTGAAGGTTTCAGCGGCGATAACCACATCAGGTGCATAGGTCTGAAATCTGAATTCCATTTCCCTGAGGGTCATGGTGGTGGCTGTGGGGACGTTGACGATGCCCCCTTTTATACAGGCATAGGAAGCGAACCAGGTTTCGGGGACGATGGGTACCATCATGTAAAGATTGTCGCCTTTTTCGACTCCCGCTTGGCGTAGTTTGTTCAGGCAGCGGTTTCCCTGGGCGGCAAATTCCTTATAGGTGAAGTTTCTATTTTCTTTTGTATGGATATCCACCCAGACGAGGGCATTCTTGTCGCCACGCTCTTTTACGTGCAGTCCATCGAAGATCTCTCCGGCCCAATTGAAATACTCCGGCATCTCCATATGGTTGAGCTTGTCGAAAAAGGCTTTGGCGACCGCACCCTTTTCTTCGTTGTCCTCCATCATATTTAGATCCATGACTTCTCTGTACAGATTTTCCATACCTTCAACTCCTCCTCACACGTTGTTTTTTCTAACAGCCACAGGACTTTTAAAAAGGGCGAACAGCCTGGTTTGAAAAAATCTACCGAGCGCTCGTTCGGTTTCTTTCGACACTAGATAATACTTGGTGATATTTGTCAAAGATTTTTTTTATTAAGTGATAAATTTATGGTTTAAATTTGCCCCCTGCGGGGGCGCTGGCCGACGCCGTTCTGACAAGTTGTCGGGGAAAATGGATCGCGTTCTGCGCACTCCGTATTGAAAAAAAAAATCTTTCGGCTACACTGGCGGTGGAATTTCAAATGGCTGAATTTACAAAAACGGACTTGATTCGCGCCACGATAAATAGTTGTTAACAATAATTGTTCGCCCTTGGCGACCGAGCGCTCAGTAGTAAAAACGGTGCCGGGGGAAAACCAAATTTCCAATAGGAGAGTAGAGATGACACTATCCAGCGTAAACAAATCGATTCTGTCGCCGGTCGAATTTCTGACCAGAAGCGTCGCCGTCTATCCCGACAAGACCGCCGTGGTCTATGGGGATCGCAGATATACTTACAAGGAACTCGGCGCGCGCGTCAATCGGTTGGCATCGGCTCTCAAGCTTCAGGGTGTAGGAAAAGGTGACAAGGTTGCCTTCCTGTGTCCCAATATTCCGCCCATGCTCGAGGCTCACTACGCGGTACCGCTGATCGGCGCCGCCCTGGTGAGCATCAATATCAGGCTTTCGGCCGGAGAGGTTTCCTACATTATCGATCACAGCGACGCCAAAGTGGTGGTGGTCGACAGCGAGTTCGCGGCCCTGATCAACCCAGACCAATTACCCAAAGTGCAGACCTACGTCACCGTCTGTGATGTCAGTGACGAGACAGTACATGGCGATATGGAGTACGAGTCCTTTTTGAATACCGGGTCTCCCGACCCGGTTCCCGCGGATATCGATTCGGAAGAGCAACTCATGACCATCAACTACACCAGCGGCACCACCGGTCGCCCCAAGGGGGTCATGTATCACCACCGTGGAGCCTATCTCAACGCCATTGGCGAAGTGCTCGAGTCGGGATTGAATGTGCGCTCTGTCTACCTCTGGACCCTGCCGATGTTCCATTGCAACGGCTGGTGCTTCACGTGGGGAGTGACGGCCGTCGGGGCCACTCATGTCTGTCTGCGGGCGGTGGTGGCAGAGGACATCTATCGCCTGATTGAGGCCGAGGACGTATCACATCTGTGCGCCGCGCCGACGGTGCTGATCATGATGAGTACCTGGCCCGGGGCCCAGGAGGCTAAAATGAAACGGACCCTGAACATCATGACCGCCGGTGCGCCGCCGGCTCCGACGATTATTAGAAATATGGAATCCATCGGGGCCGAGATTACCCACACCTATGGCTTGACCGAAGTGTTCGGTCCGCACAGCGTCTGTGCCTGGCAGCCGGCCTGGGAGGAGCTTGGAGAAGATGAGCGGGCCAAGGTAAAATCACGGCAGGGAGTACCATTTATCGTCACCCATTTTATGGATGTGGTCGATCCCGAAACCATGGAATCGGTCCCCAGAGACGGGTTCACCATGGGCGAGGTGGTGATGCGGGGAAACAACGTAATGATCGGCTATTACAAAGATCCGGAAGCCACTGAAGCGGCTTTTGCTGGAGGCTGGTTTCACAGTGGAGATCTGGCGGTGATGCATCCCGACGGCTACATTCAGATCATGGACCGGAAAAAGGATATCATTATTAGCGGCGGTGAAAATATCTCCACCGTTGAGGTGGAAAGCGTCATCTACAGTCATCCGGATGTCCAGGAGGTGGCGGTAATTCCAGTCCCTGACAACAAATGGGGTGAAGTGCCCAAGGCGTTTATCGTGCCGAAGCCCGGCAGCGAGCCCAAAGCCGAGGACATCATTGATTTTACCAAGAGCCATCTGGCCAGGTTCAAGGCACCCAAATACGTGGAATTTGGTGAACTACCCAAAACGGCTACCGGCAAGATCCAGAAATTCAAACTCAGAGACAGGGAATGGCAGGGACATAGGCGGATCAACTGAAAGCCCTGCCTGTCATGGTTATCAGGAATTTATTGCAGAGAGCGTGTATACCGGATAGGGTGAAGAGGATACGGTGATACCCATTCATCCCAACACTCATAGAGCGCTATGAAACTTAAAGACCGGATCCATGTTTTCTGCCTGATCGTTTTGCTGACCACGCTCCCTGCGGTTGCGGGCTGGGCTGAAAATCTCTACGTCAAGCCGAGTTCCGAAATCACCATGAGGCGGGGCAAGGGCACTGATTTCAAGATCATTGCCGTGATCAAGGATGGCACCCCCGTCGAACTGCTCGAAGAAGCTGATGACTGGGCCCAGGTCAGGCTTGAGAGCGGCAAGGAAGGCTGGGTATTGCGACGCTACCTGAGCACCACCCCACCGCTTGGTCAGCAAGTACAACAGCTGGAGCGGGAAAAGCAGGTACTTACCGAGACAACCCAGTCCCTGAAGCTCCGCGTCGACCAGTTGACGACGGAAAGAGACGAAGTGGAGAGACGTTTGAGCGAGGACAAAGATGAGGTGGATAGGCAGCTCACCCAGTGCATTGCTGAGCGGACCACAATCGATGAAAATTATCTCAGGCTGCAGGAAGATACTGCCGATGTGATCCAGACCAAAAACGATCTGGAAGCAGCCCGTGCCCGGGTCGCTGATCTTGAAAGCCAGGCTGAAACTCTGAAGAGCGAGAATCAGCGGCTGAGCAAAACCGATACGCTGAAATGGTTTCTGGCAGGCGGCGGAGTATTTTTCGGGGGCTGGTTAATTGGCATGGTAAGCAGAAGATCACGTAAAAAACGGTCATCACTCCTCTAGTAGTTGATTCATTAATGGGGCTGCCCCAGGGCACGCCGGGCTGCCGAAGTCGGAAGATCGATGGACGCAGGGCGACGCCGGTTCCTGCCCAGATCTCAGCGCCGGTCCCCCGGTTGCCTGGTCCCACTGACAGGCCCTCCAATAAAAGATTGACAATTAAGGGTGAAATAGTAAACTCAGCATAACGACCGAGCGCTTGGTCGGCAAACGGTTGGAGCATATATTCAAGGAGATACACCATCTTCTTGGCAGTGATGACAGAATTCCAGCTTCTGGAGGTCAGCATGAAAAAAGCGGTAATTGTCAGCGCGGTTCGGACTCCTTTGGGCAGTTTCGGGGGCGCTCTCTCCACTATCGGCGGTACCGATCTCGGGGCCCATGTTATCAAAGAATCGCTCGGGAAAGCCGGTATCCACGGCACCGCTGTCAACGAATGCATAATGGGCATGGTGCTGCCCTGCGGGTATGGTCAGAATCCTGCCAAACAGGCGGCTATCAAGGCTGGGCTTCCCGACGAGGTGGAAGCCATTACCGTCAACAAGGTCTGCGGATCTTCCTTGAAAAGCGTCATGCTCGGGGCCCAGGCGATCCAGTGCGGTGATGCGGAGGTGGTGGTGGCCGGCGGCATGGAGAACATGAGTATGGCCCCCTACTATCTCGAAAAGGCCAGGTGGGGGCATCGCATGGGACCGGGGACGCTGCAGGATCACATGCTTCACGACGGGCTTTGGGATGTGGTGAACGATTTTCACATGGGTATGTCCAATGAGCTGATCTGTGAAAAGTGGGGGGTCTCGCGGGAGCAACAGGACCGTTTTGCAGAGCAGTCCTACACTCGGGCCCTGAAGGCTATCGCGGGCGGAGCATTCGACTCCCAGATAGCTCCGGTACCCATTCCACAGCGTAAGGGCGACCCGCTTGTGTTCGACACTGATGAATGTCCAGCCGAAACGAGTTACGAGACCCTTGCCTCCATGCGTCCGGCTTTCAGAAAAGACGGGGTCGGCACTGCCGGCAATGCCTCCATTATCAGCGACGGTGCTGCTGCCGTGGTGATGATGAGCGAGGAAAAGGCCAAGGAACTCGGTTGTTCAGTGTTGGCCCGCATCGGTGCCCAGGCCTCTCATGGCATCGAATTGAAATACGTCTTGATGGCGCCCATGTATGCTATCCCTAAAGTATTAAAAAAAGAAGGTCTTTCGATTGAGGATATCGATCTCTTTGAAATCAACGAGGCCTTCAGCGGCACTTCATGTGCGATCAACGAAGTGCTGAAACTCGATCCCGAAAAAGTCAATGTCAATGGCGGCAGCGTGGCTTTGGGGCATCCTATCGGGGCTAGTGGTGCCCGGGTGCTGACCACTTTGCTCTATGAAATGGAGCGTCGCGACCTGCAGCGCGGCCTGGCTTCGCTCTGTCTCGGCGGGGGCGAGGCGGTTGCCCTGGTAGTGAGCAGATAGGACAAGCCGATACTTATCGACAAGGAGTGAGATATGGCTATTAAAACCTTTGGTGTCATCGGCGCCGGCCAGATGGGCGGCGGTATTGCCCAGGTTGCCGCGGCCAGCGGACTTGAGGTGATCATGAGCGATATCAGTGATGAATGCACTGCAGCCGGTCTGGCCACCATTGAGAGAAACCTGGTCCGTAGTGTGGAAAAAGGGAAACTCGAAACTGGCCAGGCCAGGAAGATCCTCAACAGAATACGCACGACCACTGACATTGGCGATATGGCTGAGGCGGATTATGTGGTTGAGGCGGCGGTTGAGATGGAGGAGTTGAAATTCAACATCTTTCGTCAACTGGAAGAAGCTTGTCCCGCCCATGTCATTCTGGCCACCAACACCTCTTCCATTCCCATCGGCCGCATTGCTTCCCAGACGGAGCGTCCCGACAAGGTGATCGGCATGCATTTCATGAATCCGGTGCCGGTCATGAAGCTTGTCGAAGTGATCAGGGGGCTGGCTACTTCTGACGAAACCTTTGAGCTTACCTGGCAGCTGTGCGAACAATTCGGCAAGACACCGGCTGAAGCCAACGATTACCCTGGCTTCATCGCCAACAGGATCCTGATGCCGATGATTAACGAGGCGATTTTCTGCCTCTACCAGGGGGTTGGAAGAGCCGAGGATATCGACACGGTCATGAAGCTCGGTATGAACCATCCCATGGGGCCGCTGGCCCTGGCCGACCTGATTGGCCTGGATACCTGTCTGGCAATCATGGAAACCCTCCACGACGGTTTCAAGGACTCCAAGTACCGGCCCTGTCCCCTGCTCAGAAAATATGTCGAGGCCGGCTGGCTCGGCAGAAAGAGCGGCAAAGGATTTTATGACTATAAGTAGTTTCCATCCTTCCCGGCAGACGGAGGTGTACGCGTGTCGGAACTAAAAACCCAGGATATCTCCGCGACTGAACTGGGCGGCAGAATCGAGCGGCTTCAGCTGGCGCTGCAGGAGAAAGGCATCGATGCTGCACTCATCGTGCAGAAGACCGACCTGTTCTATTTTTCTGCCACCTCCCAGCAGGGCTACCTCTATGTGCCCGACGTCGGGCAACCGCTGCTCATGGTGTTCAAGGATTTTGACCGGGCCAGGCGGGAATCGCCGCTTGAGCAGGTAGTATCAATCGGCAGTCCCCGGACCTTGCCCGATGCCCTCGCCAGTCACGGCCTGGCTTCGCCGGCACTGCTGGGGCTTGAACTCGATGTGCTGCCTGCCAATATTTATTTCCAGTATCAGAATATATTCGAGACCTCTGAGTTGGTGGACATATCGACCGAAATACGGTTGATCCGGGCAGTGAAGTCGGACTACGAGATCGACTGCATCAAGCTGGCAGCCAGGGGCTCTGATCTGGTGTGTGCCCGGGTCGGCGAACTGCTCGAAGAAGGAAAGACTGAGCTTGAATTAGCCGGGGAACTGGAATCCTATGCCCGAAGTCTCGGCCATCAGGGCATCGTCAGAATGCGCCTCTGGGGCAGTGAAATGTTTTACGGTCATCTGCTGTCGGGAGCTGATGCAGCGGTCCCGAGTTATCTCGCCTCACCCACCGGCGGCAAGGGCCCGAGCCGATGCACCGGGCAGGGTGCCGGCTTTAAAAAGATTCAAAGAAACGAACCGATTCTGGTCGATTACGTCTTTGCGCTCAACGGCTATCTTTCCGATCATACCAGGATCTTCTGCCTGGGAGAGCTTTCTGACCAGCTGCGGGCGGGGCAGGAAGCCATGCTCGATATTCAGGAACGGGTCAAAGAGCAGGCCAGGCCAGGCGTCGCCAGCGGGGACATTTATGCACTCATGGTCAGTCTGGCGGAACAAAAGGGTTACGGGGAGTGGTTCATGGGGGTCGGTAAGCGGCGCATCAGGTTTACCGGACATGGCATCGGACTGGAGCTGGATGAGTTCCCCTTTCTGGCCAAAGGCCAGAAGCTGAAACTTGAAAAGAACATGGTCATAGCACTGGAACCCAAGTTGATCATCCCGGGTCAGGGTGTTGTCGGTATAGAGAATACCCATCAGGTCACCGAGAGCGGTCTCGTACCGCTTACCCTAAGCCCCGATTCGATTACCTTTATTTAGGATTTCAGGGAGGCAGCCATGGCCGATTACAAGGCAGACAGCGAGGCGCAGCTAAGCAAGGAAGAAAGTGCCCGCTTCATCATCGATCTCTTCCATCGGACTATTCTTCACCATGGCATGTGGTATGGCGAAGTCAGGCATCAGATGGGCGCCGAGAAGGCGCTGGGGATGCTGGAAAAGGCCTTCAAAACGAGTTTTGCTATCCAGATGAATCATCTGGGTAGGATGTTCGGCTTCGAACTGGTCGATGGCATCCCCTCCGTGCTGCTCGACATGGGCGAAGCCGAACTGGATGAGCTCAAAGATCGTCTGGCCAAGAACTGGCTGGTCAATGACGGTGTCTGGTTCCAAACCATCGAGCAGAGTGAGGGGCTGGGCGAGGCCAAGCGCTGCAACGACTCCTGCTGGGCGCATTTTTCCCCGTTCGAAGCTGCAACCATCAAGCAGGGGCTGGGCTTGTCCGACAATCCTGGACTGGCAGGGCTCAAGCGCGCCCTGGGGTTTCGGGTCTATGCGTCAATTAACGAGCAGTCCATGGTTGACGAGGGGGAAAAGAGCTTTGTTTTTCAGATGAACAAGTGCCGGGTACAGGCTGCCAGAAAACGCAAAGGACTGCCCGACTACCCCTGCAAGTCTGCCGGGCTGGTGGAATACAGCTATTTCGCCAGAAGCATCGATGCTCGAATCAAGACCGAGTGTGTCGGTTGTCCCCCCGATGAGCACCCCGAAGAGTGGTTCTGCGCCTGGAGATTTTACCTCGACTGAGCCGCTGAAAGAAAAAATACTATACACAAGGAGCGAAGATGAACAACCTGCTCTGTGAGATCGACAACAACATTGGATTAGTCACCGTAAACCGGCCCAAATCGCTGAATGCCCTGAATCCTGAGACGCTGATAGAGCTGGAAGCACTGTTTCGGGAACTGGCTCAAAAGGATGAACTGACCGGGGTGATCCTTACCGGCGCCGGCGACAAGGCCTTCGTGGCAGGAGCCGACATAAGTGCCATGCAGGACTATGATGTGCTTGCCGGGCGCAAGTTCGGCAGGCTCGGCCACCGGGCCTTGAATGCGGTTGCCGCGCTGCCTCAACCGGTGATCGGAGCGATCAACGGATTTGCGCTGGGCGGCGGCTGCGAGCTGGCTTTGGCCTGCGATATACGGATCTGCAGCGAAAATGCCAAATTCGGTCAGCCCGAGGTAAATCTGGGGGTCATCCCCGGATTCGGCGGCACCCAGCGACTGCCGAGGCTGGTGGGTACCGGCCAGGCCCTGGAACTCATGTTGACCGGCGACATGATCGATGCCCAGGAGGCCTGCCGGATCGGCCTGGTCAATCGGGTGGTGGCCCAGGACGAGCTGATTGATCATTGCGTCGGGATGATGGAAAAAATTGGCCAGAAAGGGCCGCTTGCTATCAAGCTCTGCAAAGAGGCGGTCCAGTCGGGTATGGAAATGGATCTGGCCAGGGCCTGCCGTTATGAGGCTGATCTTTTCAGTGTCTGTTTCGCCAGCGCAGACCAGAGTGAAGGTATGAAGGCGTTTCTGGAGAAGCGAAAGGCCGAGTTCATAGGTAAATGACGGGCCTGGCAGGAGCAGATTGACCATTTCCCCACACTTAAGAACAGGACCATGAA
The DNA here is from genome assembly GCA_024640625.1 of Desulfobulbaceae bacterium. Taxonomy (GTDB): domain Bacteria; phylum Desulfobacterota; class Desulfobulbia; order Desulfobulbales; family Desulfocapsaceae; genus JABDQA01. Next base: position 8,040 of record JAHEER010000048.1, on the reverse strand, counting down.
ACTAGATCTCAACGAAGAACAGAAACTCATCCAGGACACCGCCAGGGAGTTTGCCCAGGCAGAGCTCGAGCCGGTCGCGGCCGTCCTGGATCAGCAGGACGATCAGGACACCTTCCACGACAATCTGCGGAAATTGGCCGAGCTTGGCTTTATGGGCCTCAATATCAGTGACGAATACGGCGGGGCGGAGGCTGGTGTGATCGCCTTCAGTGTGGCCCTGACCGAAATTGCCAGGGCCTGCGCTTCCACCGCGGTTACCGTGTCGGTCAACAATATGGTCTGCGAGGTAATCCAGGCACTGGGTAGCACAGAACAGAAAGAAAAGTACATTCCCCCAATCTGCTCTGGAGAGTACCTGGCTGGAGCCTTCGGTTTGACCGAGCCGGGGGCCGGATCCGATCCTGCCTCGATGACCGCCACGGCCGTCCGGGACGGGGACTCATGGGTGTTGAACGGCTCCAAGATATTTATCACCAGCGGCTCCTGTGCAGGCGTATTCGTGGTCTGGGCGGTTACCGATTCGGCGGCGCCAAAGGGCAAAGGGGTCAGTGTCTTCCTGGTGGAACCTGGAATCGAGGGATTTACCATCGGTAAAGCAGAAAAGAAAATGGGGCAGCATGCCTCTAAAACCAACGAGTTGCTCTTCCAGGACTGTCGCATTCCCGCAGGAGCGCTGATGGGTAAACTCAACGACGGTTTTCGCGTGGCTGTCACGGAACTGGCAGGCGGCCGGATAGGCATCGGCTCGCTGGCGCTTGGGGTCGGGCTGGCGGCTATGGATGCGGCGACCAGCTACTCGCTGGAGCGCATCCAGTTCGACAGGAAGATAAGTGAGTTCCAGGCCATCCAGTGGAAAATCGCCGATCGTTACACCGATCTGGAGGCGGCCAGACTGCTGCTTATGAACGCCGCCTATCTGAAAGAGCAGGGGCGCAGCTTCGCTAAAGAGGCGTCGATGGCCAAACTGTTCGCCAGCGAAGCGGCCAACCGCGCCTGTTATGACGCCATGCAGATCCTTGGCGGCTATGGGTATACAACGGATTATCCCCTTGAGCGCTATACCAGGGATGCCCGCATCACCACTATTTATGAAGGAACCAGCGAAATTCAGCGGCTGATTATCGCCCGCTCCATCCTCAACGATTTTTCCTGATACTTTTCTTGGGGCGGGCCGTATGAAGCGGCCTGCCCCGGTTCGGACCATGGTCTGCCCCTGCTATTCTTCCTCCCGGCGCCCGATTCTCATTGAGCATCGCCTGTAATCGTCGTATATAGAAAGTACCGTTCTCAGGATCCGGCACGCGGGATTGCTCTATCCGTTTGTAATTTCTGTTCCCGATGAGCAGGTCCTGTATGCTAGAAAAATTTGATCTTCAGGAGGCCATATGCCTGCATCGCAATATTGGGCTGACAGTTATCTGCATAAAATCATTACCGCTGATCAGGCTGTAAAATTGATCAAATCCGGTCAGCGGGTGTTCATCGGCTCGGGATGCGGGGAGCCGCAGCATCTGGTCCAGACCCTGACCGAACAGGCCAACAGCTTCAGCGGTCTTGAAATCGTTCGGTTGCTCGGCCGCGAAACCGCATCACTGACCGCCATTGCCGACAAGACGATGGATACCAGCCTGAACATACGCTCCATTTATCTCGGCTCGGCAAAATCGCCATCGATCGCCCGTCACAAGCGGTTCATAACCCCGATGAACATGTCCGATGTGCCAAGCCTGTTTTTGTCCAAGAAATTGCTGCTCAATGTCGCCTTCATCCAGGTGTCGCCGCCCGACGACTTTGGCTGGATGAGCCTGGGGATATCGGTTGACGTGACCATGGCGGCGGCCCGCTCAGCCGACCTGGTGATCGCCCAGGTCAACCCGAGGATGCCGCGGGTCATGGGGCAGAGCTTTATCCACGCCAACTATGTCGATTACGTGGTTGAACACGAGGAGGAGCTGCTCTCTGTACCGCCAACCAGAGAGGTTTCCGACGCCGCCAATGAAATCGGCAGCCATATCGCCCGCCTGATCGAGGATGGCTCGACCCTGCAGATCGGACTTGATGCCGCCTCCCAGGCAACAGTCCGCGGCCTCAGCAACAAGAATGATCTCGGCATCCATTCGCAGTTTATCACCGACGATATGATGCACCTCTATGCCCAGGGCATCATTACCAACCAGAAAAAGGGCATCAACGAGGGCAAGATGGTTGGCTCGATGGCGGTGGGCAGCCACAATCTCTATGAATTTCTGAACGACAACCCGGCGATTGACTTTCATCCTTCTGACTATGTCAACGATCCCTTCATAATTTCCCAGCATCACCGGATGGTGTCGCTCAACGTGGCCTATTGCATGGACCTGACCGGTCAGGTATCCGCCGAGGCTTCGGCTGCCACCAGATTTGCCGGCGTCTCGGGCATCCCAGATTTCGTGCGGGGGGCGCGCCGTTCCCCCGGAGGTAAATCGATTCTCATGCTGATGTCGACCAGGCAGGACCCTGACGGCACGCTCGTTTCAAACGTGGTTTCCAAATTCGATGATACGGCGGTGGTGGTGCCGCGCGGTGACGTCCACTATGTGGTTTCGGAATATGGTGCTGTCAACCTGTTCGGCAAGAGCCTGCAGGAACGGGTGATTGCCATGATTACCATTGCCCATCCCGATTTTCGTGGGGATCTGTTCGCTGCTGCCAAGGAGCAGGGACTGATCGGCCTGGAGCGGAGCCTGGGCGAGGCAGTCAAGGCGGTCTACCCGGTCAGACTTGAGGAGACCATCGAGGTCAACGGTGAAAAGATCACGATTCGGCCGGCCAAGCCGGTTGACGAGCGCAGGATCCAGGAGCACTACTACTCGCTGCCCAAGGAGGACGTGGTATCGAGGTTCTTTGGCCAGAAGACGATCTTCGCCCGCAAGGATGTGGAAATACGCTCGCAGATCGATTATGTCAACAGCCTCACCCTGGTGGCTCTCGTCGGCGAGTTCGGCTTCGGCCATATCATAGGAGTGGCGGAGAGCATGAGGCTCAGCAATATCAACATATCAGAAGTTGCCTTCTCGATCAGCCCCGAGTACCAGGGCAAAGGACTGGGTAAACTGTTTCTGCATAAACTGGCCAGCGCCGCCAGGGAAAGCGGCATTGCCGGTCTTCTTGCCTACACCTTCCCGTCCAACCAGGCCATGATCAATCTGTTCAGGACGCTACCCTATAAAGTCAAAAAGCAGCTTGAGGATGGTGAACTGGTGTTGACTTGTCGGTTCGACGAACTCGCCTAGTGCTCTTCCTGAAACGGTGCTTTTTCCTTGACTCATCGTTGCGCTCGGAATTTTATCCTCGGAATATTCGCTATCTGACTGTGGTAAAATTCCTCGCCAGCCTCGATTAAAGAAAAAATCGCTCGTTTCAGGATGAGCACTAGCTTAAAATCAGAACAAATTGCAGACCGTCTCAAGTCGTCTGAAGTCGACTGGAAGAATGACTGATTAAAAGAAACCTCAGAATCAAATCAGTTGCGTTTGCGCTTGCCCGTTTTGGGGGGCTTTTTGAGTTTCTTCTTTTTTGGTATGGGAGATGAGGCCAGCCGTTTCTGAGCCAGCTCGATAAGGATCTCCTGGACGGTGCGTGAATCATCGCCTTTGTCCGGCTGCCTCTTGAGATAGGTGCCGTCGTCCTGCATATCCCAGACCGAGCGCTTGTTACTGAGCTGAATATCGAGAATTTCACGGAGCCTGGCCTGGCAGTTTTTCTCCTCGATGGGGGTGACGACCTCGACGCGTGCCTCGAGGTTGCGCTTCATAAGGTCAGCCGAGCCGATGAAATACTCTTCCTCACCGTTGTTCTTGAAATAAAAGATTCGGGCATGCTCGAGGAAGCGGCCGACGATGGAAATGACCCTTATATTTTCCGACAGTCCTTTAATGCCCGGTCTCAGGCGGCAGGTGTCACGAATAATCAGGTCGACATGCACCCCGGCCTGGGAGGCCCGGTAGAGTGCTCTGGTGATGTCCTTATCCTCGAGCGCGTTGCTTTTAAATTGAATCAGTCCGGGATTTTCCTCGCTGTGCAGCCCGATTTCGCGGTCAATTTTTTTCAGCAGCGCCTGTTTCAACACGTGCGGCGAGGGCAGAATTTTCTGATATTTTCTCACCGGGGCATAACCGGTGGTCAGGTAGTTGAACAGCTCGGTCAGGTCCTCACAGATAACCGGGTCGTTGGTCAGCAGTCCCAGATCGCTGTATTGACGGGCGGTGCCGGCATGGTAGTTGCCGGTGCCGATGTGGGCATAGCGTTTCAGGCCGTTATAGTCGCGCCTGACCACGAAGATCACCTTGGAGTGGGTCTTGAGGCCGACCACGCCGTAGGTCACATGAATTCCGGCTTCTTCCATTGCCTCGGCCCACTTGATGTTAGCCGACTCGTCGAAACGAGCCATCAGTTCGACGACTACGGCAACCTGTTTACCGTTGTGGGCGGCATCCACCAGATACTGGATAATGCGGGAGTCGGAGCTGGTTCGATAGAGGGTCATCTTGATGACCAGCACCTTGGGATCGGTGCTGGCCTCCTTGAGAAAGCGCTCCACCGAGGTGTCGAATGATTCGTAAGGATGCTGTAAGAGTATATTCTCCTGTTTCCTCAGGATGTGAAAAAAATTGGGTTCGTCGATCAGCAACTGCGGATGATCACAGGGCTGATGGGGAGGGTAATGAAGATCTGCTCTGTCTAATTTCCAGATCTCCATCAGATCCCGCTTGGCGAGAATACCGGGCGCCTCGAAGACATCCTCCTGTTCATCAATGCCCAGTTCGGCAGCCAGCATGCCCCGGTGGTGGGCAATCATGTTGTCTGCAGTCTGGAGCCGGACGATATCGGCGAACTTTCTGTCGCGCAGCGCCGATTCGATCATGGCCAGCAGGTCGTTGGCCTGCTCTTCCCTCCTGTCGGTATTGGCGTTGCGGGTGACCCTGAAATATTCGTGACTGTGGATCTTCAAACCGGGAAAGATTTCCTCCAGATTGTTGGCGATCAGGTCCTCGAAGGTGATGAACAGATTCTTTCCACCCACCGGGATGAAACGGGGTACGCCGACTCCCAGAGGCACCTTGATCCGGTTGAGAAACTGGTGATCGGAGCTTGGTTCGCTGGTCGCCACCAGGAGGTTGAGGGAGAGGTTGGAAATAAAGGGGAAAGGATGGGCCGGATCGATCCCCTGGGGGGTGAGCAGCGGATAGATTTCCCGTTTGAAATAGTTGCCCATTTCTTTTTTCTGGGTGGCCGTCAGTTCATCGTAGCGACAGAAGCGGATATTTTCCTTGACCAGCAGCTCACGCAGGATTCCCTCTATACGGCGCTGTTCGACCAGGATGCCCTGGGCGACCTTGTAACAGGCATCGATTTGTTCCTGGGGGAGCATGCCGTCGATGGTCAGTTTCTTGACCCCGGCCCCGACCTGCTGCTTCAGGCCGCCGATTCGCTTCATGAAGAACTCATCCAGATTGGAGCCGACCACGGCCACGAAAAAGACCCGTTCCAGCAGCGGCACCTGGTCATCGGTTGCCTCGTGCAGTACCCGCTGATTAAAGCCCAGCCAGGTAAGCTCCCTGTTCAAGTACCATTCGTGACTGTTCAGATTGAAAGAGGGGGAAGACGTCTTTTGTTGTCGAGTAGCCATGTGCATCCAGGTTTCTGAGGTGGAGGGGTAATTTCAGCCTATCTGCTAATTGTATTAAGTAGCGTAAAGATAATCAAGTCGATCGCCAGGACCGGAATTTTCGTGTTTAAGGAATTTTCTTGCCCTGATTAATCACTTCCAGGAGACGGGTGGCGTCGGGATGATCCGGTACGCTTTTCAGGATGGTTCGGGCCAACTGTTCGGCCTTGCCGATCATCCTGAAGTTGAGATAGAGGTTGGCCAGGGTGGAAAAATATTCTCGATTATCGGGATCGACCTCCAGTGTTTTGAGCAGCGCTCGTTCACCTTCCTCATAACGCTGCAGCTTGAGCAGAGCCAGGGCCTGATTATACCTCGGCCGGGTGTAGTCGGGCATGCCGTCGGCAGCCTCGCCGAGCATGTCGGCGGCCTTTTCGTACTCTTCAAGTTCGGCCAGCAGCAGGCCCAGTGAGTAGCGTACCTCGTGGAGCTGCGGCTGCTGGTCGAGCACCTCGCGAAGCAATGTTTCCGCTGTCTGGTTGTCGCCGCGCTGGTTGAGTGCCATGGCCAGGTTCACCTTGGCCGGGTAGAATTGATCATCGATGGCGATGGCCTGCTCGTAGTAGTCTCTCGCTTCATCGTCGTTGCCCAGGGCTGCAGCCAGATTGCCGAGGTTATAGCGCTGCGGGGCAAAATCACTGTTGTAGCGCATTGCCACCCGGTACTCTTCCAGGCCCGCGGCCAAAGCGGCACGATCATCTTCTCTGATCATGTTCTCCGGGAGACGGGCGAGGGCGGCGGCCGCCTCGATCCTGACTGCCTTCACCGAGTCGTAAAGTTTGGGGGCGATATGTTCCAGCAGCACTGCGTGTTCGACGTTTTGGAGGCCCCTGATTGCTGAGTAGCGAATGAGGCTCTCAGCATCATCAAGTCCGGCGATCAACTGCTCAGTGGTCAACCTGCCCGGGTAGTTTCGCAGCATGGACAGGGCTGTCGCCCTGACGATCACCGGTGTCAGCTGGTCGCTGGCCAGGGCACGCAAAGCCTCACCACCATCCGGCTCAGCGGACCTGGCGGCGGCAAGCACCTCGCCGTAGTGCGGTTTTCTGGTTTTGCCGTACCAGCGCTGGTAATTTTCGATAACCCAGTTCAGCTCTTTGTCCGCATGGCAATCAGCAGTGGAACAACTGTTTGGTGTGCCAATCGTCAGACTGAGATCGGGACGTGGAATTCTGAGACTGTGATCGGGGCGGTAATCAACGCCCATGTAAGTGCGGCCTGGCATGTGGCACTTGACGCAGAGATGCCCGCTGCTGGGTTTACCCTCGAATTCTCGCTTATGAAAATGATGCTCGTAACGGTCATACTCTTCGGCCCTATGGCACTGCAGGCAGAGTTCGTTGCCTTCGCGGTGCAGTTCCAGACTGTGGACATCGTGGCAGTCGCTGCAGCGAACCCCGTGGCGATACATCTTCGACTGGACGAAAGATCCATAGACATACACTTCTTCGAGGATCTGACCGTCGGGAAAATAAAGTCCTTCCTCGACAAGGGAAGGTACCATGATGTCGAGCACATCGCCTGCCAGATGGGGGTTGTCACCCAGCTGAAATCGCCTGGAGTGGCAGGGGGCGCAGAGGGCTATCTGTTCTTTGCTGGTAATTCCCGAAGTAACGACGGCAAGGTCTGTGTTTTCCACCCGGGGGCGGGCCAGGGGGGGCTTGGCGGCCCAGGCCGCGTGGCGTGAGCCCGGGCCATGGCAGGATTCGCACCCCACATTGATTTCAAACCAGGTGGTGCGATACTCATTTGTCGCCATGTCGTAATTTTTCACCACCCTGGTGGAATGACACTCGGCGCACATACCGTTCCAGGTCTGGCCGCCTCTGGTCCAATGGAGCCAGTCGTCGGTATTTTTCACCTCGTACGGGGGCAGGCGGTACCATCTGTTTTCTCGGGCATCCCAGCCGATATTGAGACACTGCAGGCGGCCTCCGGGAAAAGGTACCAAGTACTGCTGTACCGGGTAGACACCGAATACATGGGTGATCTCAAAGGTCCCGGGCGATCCATCCGGCCCTTCGGTGGTGACCAAAAATTTCCCATCTTCTCTGAAAAAACGACTGGTCACCTGGTTGTGTGGATCGGTGTAGCTCGCCTCGTTAAAATCACCACGCACGGTGTCGTCGGTAGCGATATCCATGGCCAGGTCGTGGTGGGAATCCCGCCACTTGTCGTAGGCGTTCTGATGGCATTCGCCGCACCGGGGGCTGCCGACAAAATGGAGCTCGGGCTCCGGCTCCGGCCCAATGCGATAACCATCCCGCTGTAAATAAATGAAGGGTGAGATAAGAATAACAACCAGTGCAGCCAGGGCCGTCAGCTCAAAGAGG
>JAHEER010000154.1 GCA_024640625.1 Desulfobulbaceae bacterium | reverse complement strand
GCCACAGGCCCTGGGCTGGAGAAGGCCGAAGAAATCCTGCGGAACAATTCCTCAAGGTCCTCGCCGTCACCGACATCGACCTCGAGGCCATGCCCCGAAAGCGTTTTTGCCGTATCGAATCCTTTCAGGTAGTGGCTTGGGTGACCGGCGATGGTCACATCGTTGTCGTCAATGAGGAGCTTTACGTTTAGTCCCCGGGCCACCGCATAGCGGGCGGCCTCGGCATCGTCCCCCTCCTGCTGGGAGCCGTCGCTGCCGAACATGACCACCGTTTTAGTGCGGTCCGCCTCGGCCACGCCGTTCACGTAACTCCACAGGTGACCGAGCCTGCCGGAGCTGAAAAAGACGCCCGCCGCTTCATCCCGCTCGGGATGACCGTACAGGCCGTACCCGAATTCACGGTAGTGGAGCAGGTCGGCTAAACTTTTCTGGCCGTTCAGCGCAGCCATCATATACTGGATGGCGACCCGATGTCCGGCCTCATCGAAATAGACCGGGTGCAGGTGGGAGCCGCCCTTCATGAAACCGTCCACGATCAAAACCTCAGGCACGATATCATAGGCTCCGCCGGTGTGGCCGCCAAGCCCCTTGACATTGGCCAGGGCGGTAAAAAAAACCAGGCTGTCGCGGAGCAGTTGGATGTTATTTTTCAAAGTGTCGCGCTGATCAGCGGATAAGCTGCTTTGGGCTGTTGAAAATTCGAGCGGTTTATAGCCGCTGAAGTCAATGGGAAATGTCATAACTCCTCCACAAAATGTCTGCTTTTGTAAAAGAAGGGCGGTCTTAGTGGTAGATTAAAGCCTGGTAGCGCCCCATCGCATCGTGTTGCTCAAAAAAGAAGTGTCCTACCATATTCGAGATTGGAGTCGAAAACCACAAACTTTTATCAGTGGGGACACAATACCCATCGTGTCCCACATCGCATAATATCGCTCGTAAGAGTCAAAGGGACACGATGGGTATTGTGTCCCCTTTTGATGTTCCGAACTGGTGAGGCAGCACTGCCTTACGCCACGCCCCAGAAATTATAAAAGCGCATCAGTTCCGCGCGAAGTCTGACCGGGTCTGCCGGAGAAAAACGAAGCGGAGTATCGGGAAATGCCTGCACAAGTCGAAATAGGTCTAAGCGTGAGACAACGCCCATCATGGGATACCCACCTGTTGACTGGCGTTCTTTCAAGAGAACAACAGGGGTGCCGTCGTTGGTAATCTGAACCACTCCAAGGGCAACCGGTTTGCTGAGTATATCGCCTTTCTGCCAGATTATCGGGGGTCCGGAGAGCCGGATACCGGTCCTATCCATTTTGTTGCTTGTGGCGTATTCACTGGTGAAGAACGTTCTTTGGGATTGTTCAGGGAAGTTGTCATGATCGTAGCCCGGCATGATGCGCAGTGTTAATGGTTGGTCGAATTGGGGAATCTGATCCGGCGGTGTCGCCAGGGTCGGGCACAGCGGCCGGTCAAGAATCGTTGACAACTCATCTCCTGCGGCCAGTTTTCGTCCATGATAGCCACCAAGATTTTCTCTCTCAACAGTGGATGCACTTTTAAAACAGAGGGGAATATCAAAACCGCCCTTCACTGCAAGGTAGCTGAATAGTCCCATTCCTGTGGTATTTTTTAATTCGAGAACTTTGCCGGGCATAAGGACAAAACTTTGCCAGGGCCGCACGGGGGCGTTATTCACCCTGGCCGACATGTCGGCACCGGTAAGGGCCATTGTCACTGGCCTATCGGTGCTAATACTGAAAAAACCGGTGATTACCTCTATCACTGGGGTGGTGACCGCATTGCCGACAAGATAATTAGCCCGGAAAAAAGAATATTCATCGGCGACACCGCTCTGGGCAAGGCCCAGGTGCTGCGTTCGCCGGCGGCCCATGTCCTGAATGGAGGCAAAAAAATCTGCTCTGGTAACTGTTAATTTCGCCATTTTGCCTTCAGCCTGTAAAATTCATCTTTATCGATGGGGTGAAAACGTACCTGATCCCCAGCCCTCAACAGAGTGGGATTGTCCTGATCATCGGGGGTGAAGAGTGGAACCGGGCAGCGACCGATTATGTGCCAGCCGCCCGGCATTGCCAGCGGGTAGACGGCGGTCATAAAGTCGGCGATAGCAACGCTGCCGACAGGAATCTTCGTTCTCGGGGATGAACGTCTCGGCTGCCTCAAGGGTTCGGGCACGTCCCCCATATAGGCAAACCCGGCACAAAACCCCATGGCATAGACCTTATAGGTTAGTTCCGAGTGCAGTCTCACTGCTTGCTCGATTGACATTCCGCCCTGTTCAGCAATTTCAGGCAAGTCTTCGGCGAATTCCTCATCGTAGCAGGCAGGAACCTCTATTAACCGGGGTTCGACCAGCACCTCATCCTGCCGTTCGAGTTTCTCAAGGCAAGCGGATATAATCGCCTCCGGATCCGCCCCCTCGCTGAAGGATCGGGCTGACAATGTTACCAGAAGGTCGGCAAATACAGGAACGACTTCGACCCAATCCTCTGCGAAGGCATCACGTAGTAAGTGGGCGGCAATACCCAACTTAGTGGGCTCGGGCAAGCAGGTCTTATCGCCTGGAAAACGAATCAGATAGCTGAATTCGGAAAGAACCTCAATTTTCATAGGAATCTACCAGTTTCCTGAGCTGGGAGATAACGGCGATACTCGATTCCGAGTCTCCGTGGACGCACAAGGCATCTACCGGAAATTCGAGTTTCGTGCCGTCAGTAGCTTCTATATAATTATCTTTACAGAGAATCTCCGTCTGTTTGAGTATGTGTTCGCTGTCATGCACGGCTTTCGGAAGATTGCGCTTTCGAAGACTGCCATCCGGTTCGTAAGCTCGGTCGGCAAATGCCTCCCAGAGCAGGGTTACGCCTTGATCCCTGGCAAGTCGTTCATGGTGCTGCCAGCGAGGTGTTGCCTGAATCATGACGGGGACCTTGGAGTCGTAGCTGGCCATCGCCTGAAACACTGCGAGGAGAATGGTGTCGTGGGCCATCATGGTATTGTAGAGCGTGCCGTGTGGCTTGACATATCCCAACGGTGTCCCGGCAGCCAGGCAGAAGGCTGCCAAGGCGCCGGTCTGATAGAGAACCATGGTGCGAATTTCATCTGCGGTAAATTCGATATTACGACGTCCGAAACCCTGTAAATCAGGATATCCGGGATGAGCGCCGACAATCACTTGGTGCCTGACTGCCATGGCCACCGTTTTTTCCATGACCATCGGGTCGCCTCCATGGGCTCCACAGGCGATGTTAGCCATGTGCACATGCTTCATTACCTCTTCATCGCAGCCAATTTTATAGGCTCCAAAGCTTTCGCCCATATCGCAATTAAGCTTCATAACCGCTCACCCTATCAGATAGTTAGGTAAAGGTCCCGTTTCCCCACCGGCCAGTCCGCCAGAGATGGTCTGTACTTTCCTCAGGCATCATCTTTAAATAATGATTATTACAGAAAGAGAAGTTACCCTCAAACTATATTTCATTTCATGTATAGTTTGAACCATTTTAGAATTGTGCTAGGATAACAAGGCCGCTCTGCATGAGCGGCAGTCCCGTTCCCACCACCCAACCTTCAACAACTATGAGGAGTACACTATGAAAAAAGCATCCAGATTGTTCACCGGTCTCCTGGTTCCTTTCTTTATTCTTACTCTGGCGGCCTGGACCTTCGCTGAGTCCTGGGATATGCCCACTCCGTATCCTGACAAGACCTTTCATACGGTTAACATCATCCAGTTCGCCGAAGATGTAAAGCAGGCCACGGGAGGCAAACTTGAAATCAAGGTACACTCAGCCGGATCACTGTTCAAACATCCGGAAATTAAAAATGCGGTACGCGGCGGTCAGGTGCCTATCGGTGAATTCTTCCTGTCACTGCTTTCCAATGAAAACGCGGTTTTCGGCGCAGATTCGCAGCCTTTTCTGGCAACCAACTACAACGAGGCCAAAAAATTATGGGAGGCCCAGAAACCGATAATCACCCCGTTGCTTGAAAAGCAAAAGCTGATGCCGCTGTTCTCAGTTCCGTGGCCACCGCAGGGCCTCTACACCAAAAAAGAAATAAATTCCGTTGATGACCTGAAAGGCATCAAGTTCAGAGCGTATAACGCTACTCTGGAGAAATTCGCCAATACGGTTGGTGCCGCCCCAACCCAGGTGGAGGTTCCCGATATTCCGCAGGCCTTCGCCACCGGCCGGGTCGACGCCATGATCACCTCACCGTCCACTGGCGCTAACTCCAAAGCCTGGGATTTCGTCGAATACTTCACCGACATTCAGGCCTGGGTGCCGAAAAACATCGTTGTCGTCAACAAGGCGGCATTTGACAAGCTTGATGCAGACGTACAGGCTGCCGTTCTTGAAGCTGCAGAGAAAGCAGAGGCACGCGGCTGGGAAATGAGTGAAAAAGAAACCGCCGCCAAGATCGCCATCATGAAAGAAAACGGCATGAATATCGTCTCGCCCGGTCCTGTCCTGATGGGCGGTCTCATGGATGCCGGTAAAACCATGCTGGCCGACTGGCAGAAAGCTGCCGGCGCGGATGGTGAAGCACTGCTGAATGCGTTTAAATAACCAGGTGCTTGCAGGAGCAGGGACCCGTTGTTCCCGCTCCTGCATCCACATCAGTTCCCCGATACAATCCGATAACGCCCGCAATTCATGAGGAAATTTCTCGACGCGCTTTATCTGGCCAGCGGCTGGGCGGCCGCCTTTTTCATCGGTGCCATCTGCACCCTGGTCGTCGCCCAGGTCTGTTTGAATCTTATTGATCGGGTTTCGGGTTTAATGACCGGCACGGCCATTGGGCTTACTATCCCGTCGTATGCTGATTTTACCGGCTTCTTTCTGGCGGCGGCTTCTTTTCTGGCCCTCGCCCATACCCTGCGCCAGGGCGCCCACATCAGGGTAACCTTGCTCATCTCACATCTTCCCGGACCCATTGCCCGGGTGCTTGAATTCTGGTGTATCCTGATCGCCGCTGCGATTTCCATCTTTTTCTCATGGTATACAGCCATCCTGGTCAGGGAATCGTATGAATTTCACGATCTCTCTCCCGGCATGATCGCCATACCGCTGTGGATTCCCCAGACGGCAATGCTGCTCGGCTTGATCATCCTGTCGATTGCCCTGATCGATGAATTTATCGGTCTTATTCACGGTCGCCGGCCAAGCTACCACAGCAATGAAATGGAGGGTTCCGGTGAGTGAGCTGACCATGACCTTCCTGCTGCTCGTCTTCCTGCTGAGCCTTCTGGCCAGTGGCATTTGGGTGGCGTTTTCACTGCTGGCCGTCGGTATGGCAGGCATCCTGTTCTTTTCCGGAGCACCACTGGGCAACGTCATGGCCACCACCATTTGGGGATCGAGCAACAGCTGGGCCCTGGCGGCGTTGCCGCTCTTTATCTGGATGGGTGAAATACTGTTTCGTTCGAGGCTGGCCGAGGACATGTTTACCGGCCTTTCCCCGTGGCTCACCAGACTGCCGGGGCGGCTTCTGCATGTCAACATCTTCGGCTGCGCCATTTTTGCAGCGGTCTCCGGATCTTCCGCCGCCACCGCCGCGACCATCGGCAAGATGACGATTCCCGAACTTTCCCGCCGCGAGTATCCGCAGAAGATGAATATCGGCACCCTGGCCGGTTCTGCGACCCTCGGACTTTTGATTCCGCCGTCCATCATCCTCATCGTCTATGGTGTCGCCACCGAACAGTCCATTGCCCGTCTGTTCGTCGCCGGTATTCTTCCGGGGCTGCTGCTGGTCGCTCTGTTTGTCGGCTATGTCGCCGTCTGGTCGCTTCTCAACCGGGAGACAATTCCGAAAGCGGCGGAAACGCTGCCTCTGGGCGAGAAGCTGCGCCGTTCACGCCGGCTGATTCCGATTATTCTTCTGATATTGGGGGTGATAGGTTCAATCTACGCGGGCATCGCCTCGCCCACCGATGCGGCTGCCGTTGGTGTGCTGCTCTCTCTGCTTCTTTCCAAGATGAGCGGCACGCTCAACAAACAGACCTTTCTCGACGGACTGATGGGGGCAACCAAAACCTCCTGCATGATCGCTTTCATCCTCGCAGGGGCAGCCTTCCTCACAGTGGCCATGGGGTTCACCGGAATTCCGCGATTGCTGGCTGTCTGGATCAGCACATTGGGCCTCTCACCCTACGCGCTGCTCGGCGCCCTGACCATATTTTTCATCGTCCTCGGCTGTTTTCTCGACGGCATATCGGTGGTCGTCCTGACCACTTCGGTGATCATGCCCATGGTCGAGCAGGCGGGTATCGATCCACTCTGGTTCGGCATCTTTATCGTGCTGGTGGTGGAGATGGCGCAAATTACCCCGCCGGTCGGATTCAATCTCTTTGTCATCCAGGGCCAGACCGGGATGAACATTCTCAGGGTGGCAGCCGCGGCAGTGCCCTTTTTTCTGCTGATCATGGTGGCCCTGGTACT
>JAHEER010000153.1 GCA_024640625.1 Desulfobulbaceae bacterium | reverse complement strand
GTTTGATTAAAGCATCATACTCAAAGCGAACGAAAACAGCGCTGTGCGATTGTTTTCATTTAAAGAATGAAACAGCAGGGAGGAATTCATGAACAAGAAGGAACTGATTGAAAGTATCGCAGGAGCAGCCGACATCAGCAAAGCAGCAGCAGAAAAAGCTCTGAATGCTACGCTTACTTCCGTCGCCGACGCACTTAAGAAAGGCGACAAAGTGACTCTGGTTGGTTTTGGAACCTTCTCCGTTGCCAAACGGGGAGCACGCACCGGCCGTAATCCTCAGACCGGAAAATCCATCAAAATTCCGGCTAAAAAAGTCGCTAAATTCAAAGCAGGCAGCAAACTGTCAGACGCTATCAACTAAGGTTGTAGCTGAATTCCTGGCACGTTAGAAAGTTCCGTATAGTTCTGAACCCTTATTAGCTGAAGTCGGGACGTGGCTCAGTCTGGTAGAGCACAGCGTTCGGGACGCTGGGGTCGGAGGTTCAAATCCTCTCGTCCCGACCACGACACTAAGCTGATCAGAAAATAAAGCGCACGAAACTTTATTAGCTTGCTGGTTAGGTAAAAGCCGCTCCCATCGGGAAGCGGCTTTTTTTTTATGGTTAAAAAACTTCGATCCGGCTATACCACCGGCGCCTGCGCTGCAGCTGCTGCCAAGGCAGCAGCAAAGGCACTGTTGACCGGCGCTCGCTCCCCTCATATTGAAGTAATCTTTCCAGATGGGTCGATTGTCACCTTCGAGGTGCACGAATACCTGGAGAGAGACGATTTTGTCTACGCCTCGGTGATTAAAGACGCGGGCGATGACCCCGATGTCACTAATGGTGCAGTGATTGCTGCTGAAGTTCGTCGCCAAGACAAGGCTCAGATATCGACCAACTCAATAGAAATCAAAGGGGGAGTCGGAGTGGGAACTGTTACCAAGCCGGGCCTCGCGGTTGAGGTTGGCAAGCCCGCAATCAATCCGGTTCCCATACGGATGATTCTGGACAATGTGAATGATGCAATTAATAAAGCAGGCCTGTCCCCATCTTCCAATCTTGAAGTCACCATCAATGTGCCTGATGGTGAGGCTCTTGCCGAAAAGACCTTGAATGCGCGGCTGGGCATCGTCGGAGGTATATCAATCCTCGGCACCACCGGTATAGTCAGGCCGGTCTCGGCAGAGGCCTGGACGGCAACGATCAAGTCATGCATGGATGTGGCCGAGGCCAATAATATCAAAGAGATTATTCTATCCACCGGCCGAACTTCTGAGAAGTGCGTTCAGAACGTCTTAAACCCCCGGGAAGAAGCACTGGTGATGATGGGCGATTATCTTGCCTTCTCATTGCAGGAAGTGCGCCACTATTCGTTTACCCGGGTGCATGTGGCCACCATGTGGGCCAAGCTTCTCAAGGGCGCCATGGGCTACTCCCAGACCCATGTGCGTCACGGTGTCCTCGATACCCATAAGGCGTGCGATTTTTTTGAAAAACAAGGCCTGGCTCGCGAACTCATCGATCGTTTACGCAGCGCTCACACTGCCCGGGAGATATATGATATAGTGGTTGGCGCTGGAGCCATTGATGTCATTGCCTCCGTGTGCCGCCATGCGGAAAATAGATACCGGGATCTTGCCGGGATCCCGGTTTCGATTCACCTTGTCAACAGCAGCGGGAGCCTGGTCTCCGTCAATCGATAAATGATGCCACGACTATTTGTTGCAGGTTGTAACGGGACGTCTATCGACGAGGAAATTCTGGTCCTGCTCGCCGACCAGAATTACCTGCTTTTCTGCTCGCCATCGCTGCTCGAGGTGATCGTCTCCCTCATTCCGCACTTCGATGAGTCGAGATGGTCATCCATCGTTCCGCTGGACGACTGTTTCGCCAGGATAGAAAAATCTCGCGACGCTCCTGGTATTATCGTTTTGACCAGTGGAGATCCGCTCTTTTACGGTTTAGGCAAACGGCTGCAGCAGCGCTTTACCGATTGGCAGATCAGTTACTTCCCGGCGGTGTCCTATATGCAAAGCTGTTTTGCTCATTTTGGCATACACTGGGATGATGCCCAATTTCTCAGTCTGCATGGCCGGCCGCTGGAGACGATCGATGAAAAGCTTTATAGTCCCAAGCTCTTCATATTTACCGATCCCCACAACACGCCAAACAAGATCGCCGACTATCTGAAAGAGAGACTCAGCAGTTCGCAGGCAGAGACGAGAAAGATTTTTGTGGGCGAAGAGCTGGGATCGGAGAGCGAGACATTTACCGAAGGAACCATTGAAGAAACATGTGCGCGTACTTTCAGGCAGCCAAACTCCATGATTGTCATCGATCAGGGCGATAAGAAGGAAGATGAGATAACTCGGTTCGGCCTCACCGAAGAAGAGATCGATCACAGCAGGGGATTGATCACTAAAAGTGAAATTAGGGCGGCTGTCATCCACCGGCTCCGGCTTCCCGAGAGCGGAATTTTCTGGGATGTGGGTGCCGGTTCGGGATCGATAAGCCTGGAGGCGTCTCGGCTCTCACCATCCCTGAGCGTCTATGCGGTGGAGAAGAAAGAAGAACAGCTGGCCAATATCCTGGCCAACGTTACCCGCTACAAATGCCGCAATATTGTGATCGTTCCGGGGGAGGCACCTGAGGTGCTCGGCCAGTTGCCTGCTCCGGACTGTGTGTTTGTCGGCGGCAGCGGAGGCAGACTTAAGGAGATCCTGGAATTCCTTGCCACTGCGGTTAAAGACGATACACTTCTAGTAATGACTGCAGTGCTTGAAAAAACCGCTCGGCAGGCTCCTGCAATTCTTGCCCGGCACAATTTCATTGTAGATGTCAGCATTATCAGGGTTACCAGACACATCTACCCGGAACAGGCCAGGCTGGAGTTTAATCCTATACATATTATCCGGGCGGTGAGAACAGATACATGATGACTACAAAACCATCGACTCCACGAGGAAAAGTATATTTTATCGGAGCCGGTCCGGGTGCGCCTGATCTCATTACAGTGAGGGGGGCGGAGATTATCAGTACCGCTGCCTGTATTATCTATGCCGGCAGCCTGGTGAACGTCAGGCTCTTTGAACATTGTCAGGCGCCGCTGCATGATTCGTCTACCCTGCATCTCGCAGAGATTGTTGAACTGATGGTCAGCACCTGTGAGAAGGGCGGCGACGTCGCCCGGGTTCATACCGGCGATCCATCGCTTTACGGTGCGATAAAAGAGCAGATGTTGAGGCTCGAGGAGAAAAACATAGAGTGGGAAGTAGTCCCCGGTGTTACTTCAGCTTTCGGCGCCGCTGCAGCGCTCGGTGTCGAGCTGACCCTGCCCGAAGTTACCCAGAGCCTGATTATAACCAGGAGAGGAGGCCGAACCCCGGTTCCTGAACTCGAATCTCTGCCCAGGCTCGCCGCCCACCAGGCAACTATCATGATCTACCTTTCCGTATCCATGATCGAAGATGTGGTTGCCGAACTGCTTCAAGGAGGTTATCAGGAGAGCACCCCCGTTGCCGTGGTTATGAAGGCGACCTGGCCAGATGAACAAATCGTTCGAGGCACCCTCGCTGATATCAGCGTTAAAGTGCGTGTGGAGAAGATCACCAAAACGGCGCTGATCTGCGTCGGCCAGGTATTTGGGGACAACCCCTTCAAGGCTGCTTCAAAACTGTACGACAGGCACTTCAGTCACGCACTGCGCAAAGGAGAACAGGGGTGAGAAACTGTTAAGGAGGCCACACACCCAGCAAGAACTCAAAACCTTCTGAGGGGGATGCTCGACTTTCATCGCACAAGTGTCCCGGCTGCCCACAGATACGATTACAATAATGGTAATATAACGCACTACTAGATCATGATAACATTACTCGATTATGGCGCCGGCAACGTCCGGAGCGTGAGAAACGCGATCAGGAAGCTGGGCTTTGAGGTCAAAGACGCGGCCAGCGTCGAAGACATTATTGCTGCCGACAAACTGATTTTTCCCGGGGTGGGCAGTTTCGGCCTGGTGATGTCGCAGCTGCAGAATGACGGTTATGTTGAGCCGTTGCAGCGTCGAATCTCAGAGAACCGCTCGTTTCTTGGCATCTGCGTTGCCCTTCAGGCTTTTTTCGAAGGCAGCGAGGAAACGCCTGGAATCGCCGGACTCGGTATATTAAAAGGGCAGGTGAAACGCTTTCCCGATAAGATTCTGTCGGTGCCTCACATTGGCTGGAACGGCATCAAACTCCATAAGCGTTGCTCGCTTTTTAATGACTATCGTGGCGAAAAACTCTATTTCGTTCACTCCTATCACGGCTCAGCCGAAGACGTTCCCGAACAATGGAACCTGGCTACCACCGATTACGGGGAAGAATTCACTTCAGCAATCTGCCACGGCAATGTAGCGGCATTTCAATTTCATCCCGAGAAAAGCGGCGCCGCCGGTCTCTCTATTTTACGGAGGTTTCTCGAAGATGAAGAGATTACGCTCTCGACCCCGACCCAAGCTGGACAAGCCGGCAGAACAGAGCTGGCCAAACGGGTGATTGCCTGTCTCGATGTGCGCAGCAACGACAACGGCGACCTGGTGGTAACCAAGGGGGATCAATACGATGTGCGTGAACAGGGTGAAGTGCGCAATCTAGGAAAACCGGTGGACTTGGCTCAGCGCTATTTTCGCGAGGGGGCCGATGAGATTACATTTTTGAACATTACCGGATTCCGGGATTTCCCCCTCAGCGATCAGCCCATGCTCGAGGTATTGAAGCGGACTTCCGAGAAGGTGTTCGTGCCACTCACTATTGGCGGAGGAATCAGGGAGTTCACCGATTCAGATGGCAATTTCCACTCCTCCCTCGATGTCGCCTCGGAGTATTTCCGCTCCGGAGCGGATAAGATATCGATCGGCAGCGATGCAGTGTATGCAGCCGAGAAATTCCACCAGCACGGCACGGCTGACGGCAGCAGCTCCATTGAACAGATTTCGCGGGTCTACGGCGCCCAGGCCGTAGTGATTTCTGTTGATCCGCGGCGGGTCTATGTGAAGTCCGCCGAGGATACCACGCATCAAACCATAGAAACCGATTACCCCGGACCTGATGGGGAACGCTACTGCTGGTATCAATGCACCGTCAAAGGCGGCAGGGAAGGGCGCGATTTAGACGTGATCCAACTGGTTACCGCCTGCGAGAAGCTGGGGGCGGGGGAAATACTGCTCAACTGCATCGATAAAGACGGGACCAACAGCGGCTTCGACATAGAATTGATCAATCACGTGAAGTCATTCACCACCATTCCCGTCATCGCCTCGAGCGGCGCCGGGTCAGCTCTTCATTTCCGGGAGGTTTTCACTCAGACCGAAGCCGAGGCAGCGCTGGCTGCTGGCATCTTTCATCGCCGGGAGGTGGAGATTTCCAGCGTTAAAAAAACCATGGAAAGCTATGATATAGTTATCAGAAAATAACCGGTGCCTATCGGCACCAGTACCCTCGCAGACCTTGAAAATTGAATTTTGCTATCACATCTTGAGTTTTATACTACTATGTAGTATAAAGTGGGACGCTGAAAGTAGAACAACAACGCGAATATACATACCCCGCGATCTAGTATGATCATGACCGCGGAACTCATAGTGAATCAGTGTCTGAAGACGGTTAACTGTTTTGTCTCAGATATTTTGTTTCGCTGATGAGCTTGGCTGGATAATATTCTGTTGTCCTTACTCAGATTTGCTTCAATTGGTGAATCTGACCCCAGACAAACCGGAGGGCATGTCTGCGTGTTTTGTTATGAGGGGTAATGAGTTCAAGCTAAACGCAGATGAAACATAGCGCTCGGGGATGGAATCACGCGGAATTGCTTGACCCTGCTATAAAAATTGAATAGATTCATGTTTACCTGATGTAACTAAAACCTATCGGGAATGTGCTCCTCTGAGTCGCATGAGAACTTCAAGATGCCAGAGATTCCCGGGCGCTGACATGCCCTTGTCTTTTTCATCTGGGCATTGTTCATTGCTCATAGTGATTATGATTGGTTCAGAAGGTTTGTTTTTAAGGATTTCTTAAAAACAAAACTACCCCCCCCCAAAAAAAAACAGGAGATTAGCATTATGACGAAACTGAAATTCAAAGCGGTTGTAGCAATTTTCTCGGCCTTTGCTCTCTGTGTATCTGCCGTTTCGGCATTGGCAGAATGCGATAAAGGTGAAGTAGTCGTCAAGCTCAGTCATGTAACAGGTGGTACCACCCACCCGAAAGTTGTTGCTTCAAACAGTCTGGCCGAGAGAGTCAACCAAGAACTGAATGGCGAAATGTGCGTTGAGGTGTACCCCAACTCCACACTTTTCGGAGACAGTAAAGAACTCGAAGCACTGCTTCTGGGCGATGTTCAGTTGCTGGCACCGTCTCTTTCAAAGTTTGGATCATACACTCCTAAGCTGGGCATTTTCGATCTGCCTTTTCTCTTCAAAGACATGGACCAGGCAATCAGGTTTATGGAGTCTGATAAAGGCAAAGAGCTGTTAAACTCCATGAGCGATGTCGGCTTTGTTGGTTTGGGCTACTGGCTGTCCGGCATGAAATACTTTTCAGC
>JAHEER010000152.1 GCA_024640625.1 Desulfobulbaceae bacterium | reverse complement strand
CTCGCGCTGGGGGCGTAGTATTGGTCAAGGGCGGGTGGCTGTATCTGCTGGGTGGCGAGAAAGGTTTCACTGATCCGGCGGACTATTTCAATGATGTCTGGCGCACTAAGAACGGCAAACACTGGGAGCTTGTAACGGATAACGCCGGTTGGTCACCGCGTCCCGGGCATAAGTGCGCGGTACTGGCCAACCATTTCGTCTGCATGGGTGGTTTCGGTATTCCATTCAACCCGATGGACATTTGGGTCAGCAAAAACGGTACAAACTGGAGACAGGTGAGTGACTCACCCTGGAATGCCACGTCCCCTGATGACATACGTTACGATTTTGACATGCTCACTGTGAAAGGAGGTATGGGTGGGCTGAAGCCCTCGATTTTCACCTTTGGCGGTGATCGTGAAACGTTCATTCTGCCGCCTGAAGTGAATTTTTTCCGTGTTGAAAACGATGTTTGGCGTTACGACCCGATGGAATAGCTGGGCAGAAAACACAGGGAGCGTATATTTGCCACGAACAATGCGGTGGCGGTCACTGAACTTCTGATGTTCACCATTTCTCCGCCGTCCAGGCTGAAATCCTGTACTTCTGATTAGGGTCGACTCCCGCCTGTTAGCGAAATCTGATTTAGAATCAGCCCCCAAGTCCGGTATTGACCGCTAACCTGCCGTTCACGGCGAGGCCAGGGCCACTGCCTCGCATTATTGGCAAGGTGGACAATCGGCCACTTCCGGTCATTCCCGGGTGATTGGCGAACGGAGACTATAGACTATGCAGCATAGTTTGCCGTTCCCATCAGGCATCTGTTGGTAGTTAACGTCTCAAACTTGCAGTAGAGATTAATCATTCACTGTTACCGCACACTCTGTTCCAAGACCTGAGATCAGGGATTTTGCATAGAATGGTACAGGTCCTGTTGTAGATTTATCATTGCTGCCTGACTAACAGATGCTCATGACCTAGCCGTGCTCCCATTATCATCCCAACGACAATATAGTTTATGGGTCATTATAAATAATATATTTGGAATCTTTGCCAGCACAATGAAGCAATTGATGTAAGCGATGGCAGCAGAATCCCACTGCCATAATGGTTGATTTCAGTACAACCCGGAAGTCCCGCGGAATCATGGGGAATGTCGCAGTTGGGTGGCGTTTTTCTCGTTTAGTCGCGGTTTATATAAGCCCTGGGTAAAGTTCCGTTTTTGCACGGCAACTTGCCGTTCACGGCCAGTGCAGTCTTGCACTCTGGCGCTGGCGTGTACGGGCAACTTCGGCCACAACCTGCCATTCCCGGTGTTTCTGAGAAGGTCTCAGATGCAGCAACTACGGACGTTCCTATCCTGCTACAGGACCGTGGTTATCGGAAATATCTGATCTTTAGGTTCGAAATACAATAGCGTCAATCAATTTAGTTTTCGATCCCACATCAATGGTAGCAACGGTGATACGTCTGCTTGCAAGATTACCTCGCAATTTCCCGCAATCCTTGAAGAGCCTGCTCCATTACTTTGCCCTCTGTCTCGCGCGGATAGACCATGTAGGCAGGATGAACATATTCCGGTGATCCAATAACACGATACAGACGTCTGGAGTTAATGAAGGGATCAGCCATGCGCGCTGGTAGAAAACAACTACCCCCATTAGCGAGAATCAGCTGAACACCAAGCCAACCGATATTCACTATTTGTGGTGGACGTTCCAGGTCAGGATAACTTTGTGAATGCTGAGCGTAGAAGCCTGGTCCCCAGTCGACGTAAATATAATCTTCCCCCGGCATAGTATCATCCTGGCGACTACTAACTAACACCAGAGTTTCGTCGAAGAGGTGTTCCACGATCAGGCCTGGGCTGTGACTCGGGGTATACATCAGGACAATATCCAGCATGCCTTCAATGAGATTGCGCATTAAATCTTCTTCAAATCCAATCTCACTACGGATGGCAATATCTTTTGCAACACGACGCATCCATCCTACCCACTGGGGTAAAAAACCCTCCCAGAGGGCAATTCGGCCGCCAATTCTGATCGTGGCTCGGTAACGACTTGGCAACCCAACATCATGCCGTGCCTGTTCCTCTGTAAGTACCAGTCGTTTTGCATGCTCCAGGAAGCGACGACCAGACGATGTCAGGCTGGCGCCCGAGCGGTTACGTACGAATAACCGTGCACCAAGCTCCTCTTCAAGACGTTGAATCCTGGCACTGACCGTAGATTGTGTCAGATTCAAATGTTTTGCTGCCTCCAGAAAGCTGCCGTGGGCAGTTATGGAGAGAAAGGTCCGCGCCTGTTCTATATCCATGAGCTGGTCCCTGCATACCACATCAGAATTAATATCGTATTTATCGATATTAGATAGCAAATAATATCGTTTGACCACTATTTATGTGCCAAATATAGTATTAAAAACACATAGACTGGAGGTCAGAAAATGTTGAGCAATACGCAATCTATACGCGATATTGAGGGCTATATTGTTGATCCTGTTGACTGGAGCCGGGAACTTGCCCGACAACTGGCCTCAGAAGAAAACCTGGAACTCAGTGAAGACTACTGGCAGGTTCTAGAATTCATGAGGGGATACTGGCTGGAACATCGCGTAGCACCGGACGTTCGTCATGTCATCGAATATCTTGTTAGCGAAAAGGGATGTGACAAAAAAGAAGCGAAGAAACACTTGTTCGAATTATTTCCCTACGGCTACGTAAAACAGGCATGCAAGATAGCGGGCATGCAGCGTCCACGTGCCTGGAGTACAGGCTGAGCGGTATGCTGCTTCAACATGTTGATGACACACTACAATCGTGGCAACAAAAGATTAGCAACCCGTATTTACGCTTATAGATAATCTCATGCTACGCATTCATGTATCGATGAAATTCACCAATGTACCGCTCAAGCGTACACCGGTTGTCCTATATCTCGATACCAACCCTGAGCACCCTGTTCAGGGTAATACCGACCGCACTGGTACCGCCATATTCGATATTCCGCCGGCCAGTGGCAAAGTCATGGTTAACGGAGCCGTCCACTACCACGGTCGTCTGGAGGGAAGTGTTGATATCAATCTCTGGTCACCTACTGACGCTGGTAAGGTTGCTCAATTTGGAGCACCCGGCAGTATTGAAAGCGGCAGCATTGCCTACCCCGGCATGCAGACCCGTACGCTCATGGTCAATGGGAACGCGGTGCAGACTGACAGCGAAGGTTACCTGGTGAATCTTGGTGATTGGTCAGAAGATTTCGTACGCGCCGAGGCCGAGTACGAAGGCCTTATGCTGACTGATGAAATCTGGGAGGTTATACGTTTCCTGCGGGACTATTATGAGAAGCATGGGGTGCAGGCCAATGTACGCGAAACCATCAAGCATTTCCGCAAGGTATGGGGCCCGGACTTGGGCAGCAATCACCAACTACACATGATCTTCCCGCGTGGCGGCCCACAAAAACAGGGAAACCGTCTGGCAGGATTGTTGCGTACAAAGGGAGAGCACTAGTCAGCCTAACTCCAACCCCTCGTAATTTAATGCCTGCTTCTGGAGCGCCTACGACCATTCAGATATTTAGCTTCAATGACCGAGTTGGGATGCCGACCTGGGTTAGGCTCGGTGAACGACTGCAAACAGTACATTCAAGACATACAGTGACTTACGCTGAACGGCAACAGTGGATCGACTCCCGCCTGTTAGCGAAATCTTATAGAAGGATTTCATGTAGTTCCGGGTTCGTCCGGTAACTTGTCGTTCCCTATCAGCTGAACCCAGGTTGCTGACTGAAACAGGAACACGTACTTCCGGCCACAACCGGTCATTCCCGGGCGATTGGCGAACGGAGACTATGCAGCAGAAGTCGCCGTTCCCATCAGGTTAGGGCCACCGCCTTGCATTATTGGATATGGGTTTCTTCGGCCAGCATCACCCGGTCGGGGACACTACCATAAACAAACGTGTTTTCTCTGCGACGATACCCAAGGCCTCTGCCAGATCTACCTCAATCAGCGACTCACCGCCAGCCAGCCAGTCGCGCAATGGCCGCGTCACGATATGCTCGTACCAGAAGTTGGTGCCGGGTTTGGGGGGGTGCAGGTCGAAAAAGTCGACGTGTATCCGGTACGCTGCCTCTACGGTTTCACTGTCACGTACGGCCATGTTCTGCGGGTAGAAGGTCATCTCTATCAGTTCAACCAGCAGCAACCGGTTTAAATCCGGCTGTGTCCTGGACAGCGTTTCTGCATCTTTATAGCCCAGCCATCTCTCATCCCAGTGGGGTTCCGCCGGATCAAGCGGCAGGAAGGTGAAGCCCTGGTCAGCCCCCTCTTTCCGGAAGGCGGTATCGAGAGCTGACAATACCCGCTGATCGAAGCTATTCGACAGGGACGGCGATAACCACCGCAATTGCTCATCGATCTGTTTCTCGATCGCAGGATCAGTCCGAACGTTTTCGAGCCCTTTGTCCCGCCACCAGATCCAGTTCACCTGCCGGGGTCGCAACCTTGTCACCAGCCCGGCCTGGCGTTCATCATCTAGTCGACCGAAGGCGTCTATTTTCCCCTTGTGCTCGTTGATGATATTCAGCACCCGGTTTGCGGCTTCAGTATCCGTACTCTCTGTTTTGGGACGGAGCAATCCCAATGCGCCCTTCTCTTTGTCCGTATTGATAAGTTGGAACACACAACCCTCGCCACAATCATCTGTTTTGCTAGACCAGCGGAAGACATCGTCGACCGTCTCCACGATTAGTACGTTCTCCAGTGTGGTCGGCTCACCGAACGGCCAGTACACCCAGTCGTGCACCGGGCCCAAATACACTTCGGTAACTGCGGCATAGGAGATCGTCCTGCTCATTTTGTTTCCATAAAGCAGGTATAGGGTCGTCGGCGTGAGCACAAGTTTCCCTGTGCCATTCCACATAATGACGCCCTTGGTGATACCCCGGTGTTCATCGGGCATGTATCCCCAAGCCGCGCGCTGTTCGAAGAGGACCGGTTCCCTGATGCTAATATCCGGTAGCGTCTGCCGTTCCGCGGCAGGGAAGGCGCAAGCGGACAGCAAGCAGGCCAACAGCAGCGTACAAACCACGCGAACTCGACCTGCTGAGGTTGAGCGATTAATCATTTCTCATCCGTCCGAGAATTAGATAGGCTGCATTCTTTATTGGTTGTTTGTAGTTATATTTGATTATGGAGCTGCAGCAGCCAGAATAAGAGCTGGCGCAATCAAGATAACAATCAGAGCATAGATGCCTATACCCGCCCCAACAAGCAAGGACGTTTTGCCAATGCTGATCTCTTGGCTTTCTACGGCTACGATACTATTGATTGGTACCGAGGCATCCTCACCACGAATATCTTTTTCGTCAATCGCAGTAACTTGAAATTGATATTCTTTTCCATCTTCGGTGAAGACCTTTACCCTATCGTTTATGTTGACGATATTTTCATGCCTGATCTTGTATTGCAGCTCATTGGGCTCAGCTTCGATGGGTTGCAGAGTCGTGCACCCTATGAAGTTTATGGCAACAACAATCGAAATGATTTTACGAAAACTGGTGTTCTTTATCATGGAGGTTCCTGCATAATTATCTGAAAAAACCCGATCGCTAGCTCGGCCAGTCAAAACATGTGAATACCTGGCTGAACCGCGAACCTGAGGGCCTAATCGTTACCGTCGGAAATCGATCAGTTTACATTCGGAGCTAGCTCGGCTTTGCTCTATGCCGGTATCAGTTGCACGAACCGTCCGTATGGTTGACCCATCAAGAGTTACATCTTTTTGATCTTGGCGATAGGACCACTCGATGTGACCCTGAACAGGGCGAGCAGCCGGGCCCAGTTCCACGAACAATATGTCGTCACTGTTTATCTGTGTTGTTTCGTGTGGCGTGAGTTCGGTTTTTACACTTCCCGGAAGATCGGTTTCGGGAAAATTAAAGAGGACATTGCCGTTGGCGTCAAACAACTGGAAGCGATCAATCGTGATCGTGGCGTGTCCACTGAAATTGCGGAGGACGTACGAAGTTCGATGCTGTTCGTTACCTGCAACACGCGAAAAATGGCTACCACCGCAGGCGAGGATGCCTCCGCGAACCTCAACGCTGTTAGTAATACCATTGGCTTGGGACAGACTGCTGGACAGCAGTAAAGTGGTTAGAGCTGCACCTATCGGTAACAGACCTTTAAGGATATTCATGGGAATATTCTCCCGGCTGCCGAACTGACCAGACCGGGATTTTGCTACTGGAACCCAAGGTTGGCTCGTTCGACTAATAGCCCAAAGAACCGACCCTGATGGTCGTTATCACGCACACGCCCGTGTGCATGGTGTATATATGCTCGTGACTAGAGAAAAAGTAAATAGCCCAACAAAAATAATTTTCAGGCTGAAGCTCTAGCCTCAATGTTGATTTGAAATACTCGCTTGGTCGATGGCCGCCTAACGCTGTCCGGATCTATATGTCCGACTACAATACGAACACGACATACCCTCTAAATCCCTGGACGACTGGGTTGGGTCGATGGCTGCCGACCAGCTTCTGCCCCTAAATGACTGATTACGGCATCATATCAGACGTTCACTGGTATTCTGGCTCTTCATAGCTTATTGAAATCAATTGCAAAATATTGCGGGGG
>JAHEER010000151.1 GCA_024640625.1 Desulfobulbaceae bacterium | reverse complement strand
GCGGTGTGACCACCAAACTGATCGATAAAAACACCACGGTGCCCACCAAAAAGAGCCAGGTGTTCTCCACCGCGGCCGACAATCAGCCGGCGGTCTCCATCCATGTACTCCAGGGCGAGCGCGAAATGGCCCAGGACAACAAGACAATTGGCCGTTTCGAGCTGACCGACATCCCCCCGGCCCCGCGCGGCGTTCCACAGATCGAAGTTACCTTTGATCTGGACGCCAACGGCATTCTGCATGTCTCGGCCAAGGATCTGGGCACCGGTAAAGAGCAGTCAATCCGCATTACCGCTTCTTCCGGTTTGACCGAGGAAGAGATCGAGAAAATGCAGAAAGATGCAGAGCTGCACGCCGAAGAGGACAAAAAACGGCGCGAATTGGTGGAAACCAAGAACCAGGCCGACGCGCTGGTCCACTCCACCGAGAAGAGTCTCAAGGAACTCGGAGACAAGGTCGATGCCGAGACCCGGACCAATGTTGAGAACGAGGTTGAAAACGTCAAGAAAGCCCTGGAGGGCGACGACGTGGACACGATAAAGACGGCAGTAGAGGCTCTGACTGCGGCCTCCCATAAGCTGGCTGAACTGATGTATGCCCAGGCTGCCCAGGACAATCCTGATAGGGGCGGCGGTTCTCCGGGCGACGACGACGGCGATCAGCAGAATCCCAAGAACGACAAGGGAGACGACGACGTGGTCGATGCCGATTTCGAGGAAGTCAAGTAGTCTAGAACTTCTTCACCACTACCTGTCGACAGCTCAATGGGAGAGGGGTTTTCCCTCTCCCATTTTTTTTTGTTTTACAGTATGGTGTTCTCCGTTTTGCCAGAAATACAAATACCTTTATAAACAATTTTCGGCGATTGCATCATGAGAATTCTATCGGGAATCCAGCCTTCTGGAAAGCTTCATATCGGCAATTATTTCGGTATGATGAAAACAATGATTTCGCACATGGAGAATGCAGATCTGTACGTTTTCATTGTCGATCTTCATGCCCTGACCAGTGTCCACGATCGTGACCGGCTCGCCCTTGGAACGGTGGAGGCAGCAGCCGATTTCCTCGCCCTTGGCCTCGACCCGGACAAGTGCACCTTCTGGGTCCAGAGCGACGTGCCAGAGGTCTGCGAGCTCACCTGGGTATTGTCGACTCTGGCCCCCATGGGACTGCTGGAGCGCTGCCATTCATACAAGGACAAGATTGCCAAGGGGATCAGCCCCAGTCATGGACTGTTTTCCTATCCTGTCCTGATGGCAGCCGATATCCTGCTCTACCAGGCCCATCAGGTACCGGTCGGCAAGGATCAGAAACAGCACCTGGAGGTGGCTCGCGATATCGCCCAGAAATTCAATCACGAATTCGGTGAGACTTTCGTTGTTCCAGAACCGGCCATCAATGAGCAGACGGCCACGGTGCCTGGCACCGACGGGCAGAAGATGTCGAAGTCCTACGGCAACACCATACCGATCTTCATGGAAGGCAAAGGGCTGAAAAAACAGATTATGGCCATTCAGACCGATGCCACGCCGGTGGAGGAGCCCAAGAATCCTGAGACCTGCAATCTCTTCAAGATCTTTGCGCTTTTTGCCTCACCAGAACGTCTGGCGGAAGTCCGCAGCCTCTATATAAACGGGGGTGCGGCCTACGGCTATCTGAAACTTGAACTGCTGGATTTGATCACCGACCACTTCGCCGAAGCCAGAGCCAGGAAAAAGCGGTTTCTTGACGATCCTGGGGAGGTGCGCAACATTATGCGGAAAGGGGCGGAGAAGGCCAGGCTGAAAGCGGCGCCAACCCTTGAACTGGTCAGGGACCGGGTCGGGCTGAATTATTGAGGTGGTGGACATGAGTTACGGAATCAACAGGGAAGAAGCGTTGGAGCTGGTGCACACGCACCTGAGCAACCCACACATGATCAACCATAGCCTGGCTTCCGAAGCCGTCCTGGGAGCAATCGCTGCCCGGCTTGGCGAGGATGTCGAAAAATGGCGGCTCACAGGGTTGCTGCATGACCTTGATTCGGAAAGCCACAACGATCTGGATGTGCACACCAAGGAAACGGCTCGAATTCTGACCGCCAAGGGGGTGGATTCCGAGATCGTCGATGCCATCCGCCTGCACAATCCTCAGGCCCATCCCGGTGAGGAAAGGAGCACAGCGTTGCAGCATGGTCTGGCAGCAGGGGAAACGCTGACCGGTCTGATCGTGGCCGCGGCTTTGGTGAATCCAGCAAAAAAACTGGCGGCGGTAAAACCCAAATCGGTGAAGAAGCGGTTCAAGGAAAAGGCGTTCGCCCGGGGGGCCAATCGGGAGATCATCGCCGAATGTGAAAAGCTCGATATGACCGTACCCGAATTCTGCGAATTAGGGCTGGTGGCAATGCAGGAGATTGCTGAGGATATCGGCTTATGAGGGGACGCAATTTAATTGCGCCCCCAGGATTAATCGAATTTTAGGGCCTCTAAAGGCTAGGCGGTTCACCAAGACATAGCTAGAAATCGACCAACTCAACGTCAAAGATCATTACCGCGTTAGGCGGGATCGGGCCTCTGCCCGAGGCGCCGTACCCCAGTTCAGGGGGAATGATGAGGATGCGCTTCTCGCCCTTTTTCATGGAGAGAAAGGCCTCATCCCACCCTTTGATCACCTTGCCGCTGCCCACCGGAAAACGGATCGGGTCGTTGCGGTCATAGGAGCTGTCGAATTTCTGCCCGTCCAGCAGTTTACCGGTGTAATGGGCAGTCACCGTAGTGCCTTTGGCCGGGGTGGCGTCGCCGCTGCCTTCCTCAACCACCACATACTTGAGTCCGCTGGAGGTGGTGATCGCCTCCGGATAGAGGGCCTCAATCTGGATATTCTGGGCTTCCATGGCCGTCAGTTCCTGCTCGCGCTGCCGCTCCTCCAAACCCGCCAGCAATGCATCGAAGGCGGCCTGATCGGCCTGGAAGGCCTCGGCTTCTTTACCGACTCTGATGATCTCTATTGACTCGATCACGTCGCCCTGGGTGATGGCATCGACCACCGACTGACCGGAGATCACGTAACCGAATACGGTATGTTTGCCGTCCAGCCAGGGGGTGGGGACATGGGTTATGAAAAATTGCGAGCCGTTGGTGCCTGGGCCGGCGTTGGCCATGGAAAGGATGCCCGGAGCGTCGTGTTTGAGCTCGGGATCGATCTCATCGGGAAAGGTGTAGCCCGGGCCGCCGGTGCCATTGCCGAGCGGACAGCCGGCCTGGACCATGAAATCAGGAATCACCCGATGAAAGGTGAGACCGTCGTAAAACCGGGTACCTGATTTTGCTCCTCCGCCAAGCTCTTTGGTTCCTTCAGCAAGGCCGACGAAGTTGGCCACGGTCAGTGGCGTCTTCTCATATTCGAGCAGACAGAGGATCTCTCCCTTGCTGGTGAAAAATTTTGCATAAAGGCCGTCTTTGAGTTTTGCCTCGGACATGTGTGCATCTCCATGGATATAGGTAAATAGTGAAACCAGTACCAGTAATAATCGTGCTGATCTGTTCATGGTGCCTCCTCTTTGGATCGTGTGAGGTTGGACGAAGTGTTCTGACTACACGATAGACCAGGCCTTGTCAAGCCGGAGAGAAGAACACAATAGCCATCGTGTCCCTTACCGGTCAACCTTCGTGTTTTGATGTGTCTGGAGTAGAAGGGGACACGATGACTATTGTGTCACCGAACTGCCAATTACCTCCAACTAGGAGTTGACTCGGCTCTCTTCGGCGGGTTAATTGAGTCATCGCCGGGCAACCGGTGATACGGAATAAAACTTCTGCAACAACTGACGTAATAGAAAAAACGGTGCTTGCACTCTATCGTTTCATAATTGGATTTCTGTTCTGGATCAGTCTTCCGCTTCTGCTCACCATCGTTCTGCTTACCGGCTGGCACCGACGCGGGCTGAGTGAGAGGCTGGCCTTCTATGAGTCCCCAGCGGCGGAGTTGGGAAACGGCACACGCATCTGGGTTCATGCGGCTTCCATTGGAGAGGTGCGGGCCGCAGGCATGCTCATCGAAAGTCTCAAGGTACACCAGCCTCCTTACAATTTTCTGGTCACCACCATGACTGTCCATGGTCGGGATTTTGCCAGACAACATCTGGGGCCCGAGGTGGCCTGCCAGCTTGCTCCTCTGGACGTTCCTTTTAGCGTCAACCGGTCCCTGGCGCTCTTAGCGCCCGATCTCTATGTCTGCCTGGAGACCGAGCTGTGGCCGCTGCTGATTGACACGTTAAGAAAAAAACAGGTTCCCACCCTGCTGATAAACGGCCGCTTGTCCGACCGCTCCATCACCACCTACCGCCGCCTCAGATTTCTTTTTTCCCCGGTTCTGCAGAGCTTCCAGTTGATAGGAGCGATCAGTGATGCAGACCGGCAGCGATTCATCGAAGTTGGCGCGGATCCAGATCGAGTCGTGGTAACCGGCAACATCAAAGACGATATCAGGCTGCCCCAGGATCCCGAGAAAATTGCCGCCAACTGGTCAGAGCTCCTTGATCTGAAGCCGGAAGTAGATGTCTTTATTGCCGGCTCCACGCATAATCCGGAAGAGGAGCTGCTCTTTCCCCTGATCAGCGACTTGATTGAACGGGGAACCGTCGTGATACTCGCCCCGCGCCATCTCGACAGATTGGCCGTCCTCGAGTCGCAGATTAAGGGTGAGGGAATGCATTACGATCGTCTCAGTAAGCTCAAGCAGGGGCTGCAGCGGACCCAGCCGCTGGTGCTGGTCGATACCTTCGGCGACCTTGGAGAGCTTTACAGTATCGCCACCTTCGTCTTTGTCGGCGGCAGTCTGAGCGGTTCAGGGGGGCACAATGCGATGGAGCCGGCTGTCTGGGCGAAAGTGGTTTTTTTCGGCCCCGATATGGCGGATTTCAGCGAAGCTGCAGCCACGCTTGAAAATCGCGGCGGTGGATTTAAAGTCAACGACGTTGCTGAACTCGGCAACGAGATTTCTATGCTGCAGGAAGATCGGAATCGTCTCCAGCAGATCCAGCAGCTGGCCGGGGCTGCTGCCCGCGAGCAGCTGGGCGCTGCAGAGCAGCAGGCTGATCTGATCAACAAGAGCCTGAACAACAGCAACAAAGTTCAAACCTGAAAAGAACATCATCATGAGAATTCTGTCTTGGAACGTCAACGGTCTGCGGGCTGTTTATAAGAAAGGGTTTGTCGAGGCTGTCGCCCGCATGGATCCCGACATTCTCTGCCTGCAGGAGACCAAGCTGCAAGAGGACCAGCGCAGCCAGGAAATGATCAATTTTGACACCTACCAGTCCTTCTGGGACTATGCCACCACCCGGAAAGGGTACAGCGGTGTGGCGGTCTATGCGAGGAAACGGCCGCTGGCGGATCGCTGTGGTTTCGGAATTGAACGATTCGATACCGAAGGGCGGGTGATCGAGCTTGACTACGGACGTTTCGTATTGTTCAACATCTATTTCCCCAACGGCCAAAAAGATGATGAGCGGCTGCAGTACAAGCTCGATTTTTACCGCGACTTTTTCAGCTATGCCGACGCGCTTAAGAACCAGGGACGAAGCCTTATCATCACTGGTGATTTCAACACCGCCCACAACGAAATCGATCTCAAGAATCCCCAGTCAAACAAGGACCGTTCCGGATTTTTAAGAATTGAGCGGGACGTGCTCGATGATATTATCAGCAGAGGATATGTCGATACCTTCCGTTATCTCTATCCCGATACCGTCAAATATTCATGGTGGAGCTACCGTTTCAACGCCCGTAAAAACAACGCCGGATGGCGGATTGATTATTTCTTCGTGAGCGAGGACCTGATGGCAGAAAAAGTGGTGCAAGACGCGTTCATCCTCAACGAGATAGAAGGCTCTGATCACTGCCCGGTAGGCATCGAACTCGATTTCTAGAACAAAAGAAATAGAAGAAAAACAAATGGGTATTATGTCGCCGTCGCTATGAATACATCAATCCACAGTCCTGTTTCTGGCCGCCCAGCGCAACACTGCGTAGCCGAAAACACCAGAGAGAAAGGAACCGCCGATGATCCCTATCTTGGCGTATTCCTGGTAGACCGGCTCGGTAAACGACAGCGCCCCGATGAACAGCGACATGGTAAAGCCGATGCCGCCCAGAAAACCAACCCCTAAAATCATCGACCAGGTTGCCCCGGTGATCAGGTTGACGCGCAAAATTTTGGTGGTCAACCAGGTGAACAGGGTGATGCCCACCGGCTTGCCCAAGGCCAGTCCGAACATAACGCCAAGCGTTACCGGATGCAGCGCCGCCGCGCCGAGATCGAGTGCACCCAGCACCACGCCGGCGTTGGCCAGGGCAAAGAGCGGCAGGATGAGGTAGGCAACCCAGGGCTCCATCGCATGTTCCATACGCTGCAGAGGGGTTTCCACAAGGGAGCAGGCAACGTTGATGGAATGCACCGCGTCCAGATGGGTTCTGTTGACCATGATGGTATAGCCGCATTCGTCGCCGTCGCATTTGATCTGCTCCAACCGTTCGCGCACCAGCTTCATGAATACATCAGTGTTGTAGCGGCTTCTGGCGGGGATGAACATGGAGACGATTACCCCGGTGATGGTGGCATGCAGTCCTGAATGGGCGACCATGTACCAGAGTATGAGCCCTATTAT